>JANOTO010000260.1:0-2297 GCA_031416395.1 Rhodoferax sp.
CTTCCATCAATTGCCCCGCAGCCAGCCACTGCGCGAATTCTGCGGGCGTCTCCAGCGTGATCCGCCCCAAAGCACACGCCCTGAAATCAAAAATCACAATCTCGGCCGCCTTCTGCAAGTTGACACGATTGCCCGCCTGAACCGCACCGCGCTGGCGGCCAATCGCGCTGAGCAAATCGTCATCGCCCATCACAGCGACACCCGTCAATTTGTAGCGCGACTGAATCGCGTGGGCGTAATGCACCTTCAGGTAGGCCAACAGCGACCACGCCACGTCTTCGTCATCGTACGCATTGCGGCCAATCGCGCCACTGGCGGCCAGGTTGTAGCCGCTTTCGGGCACGATGATTCGAGGCCACAGCACGCCGGGTGTGTCACACAAATAGAAGCCATCGGCCAGCGTGATGCGCTGCTCCAGCTTGGTAATACCGGCCTCGTCGCCCGTTTTGGTGGCGCGTTTGCCGCTTAGGGTGTTGATCAACGTGGACTTGCCCACATTCGGAATACCGCAAATCAGCACCCGCATCGGCTTGCTCATGCTGCCCCGCGTGGGGGCCAGCCCATGGCAGGCGCGGATGAGCACTTGCGCGGGCGTGCTCACGCTCGCATCGAGCCCAATCGCCTGCGTGTCTTTGAGCGCGTTGTAGTAGGCCAGCCAAAGCTCGGTAACGGCGGGGTCGGCCAAATCTTGTTTGTTCAGCACTTTGAGCGAGGGCGTGCCCGCCGTCAGTTCGGCCAGCATCGGGTTGGCGCTGGAGCCGGGAAGGCGTGCATCCAGCAACTCGATGACGACATCGGTCTCCTTGATGCGCTCCGCAATCGCCTTGCGCGTCAGGTGCATGTGACCGGGGAACCATTGAATCGCCATGTTTAACCAGGTGCCGTGACAGCCGCGTTGAATGAGCCACCCAGCAGCTCGGGCAGGCGGCTCACCGCCATCTTGAACCCACAGGCCTGCGCGTGCCCGCCACCACCCATGCTGCTGGCGAGCGGGATGCAATCAAAACCAGAGCGTGAACGCAAACCCACTTTGATGACACCGCTTTTGTGGGCGTTCCACATCAGCGCAAACGTGCTGCTCTTTTTTGCGAGGATGTCGCCAATCAGGCTGTGAAAAACGCTCGGGGCATTGACCATCAGCCCGCTGTGACCGTTGAAGACAATAGGCCGCGCATCATCTGCCATGTCGGTAGCCAGTTTCGCAAATTTTTCGTCCATCGCCTGCCCGCGCGCCATGAAGGTTTGCAACTGGTCGGGTGAAAATTTCGCGATGGCGGCCCAGCGCGCAAAGTCGTAGGGCTCCATGTCAAGCGCGGCCAAAAACGCCGGGCTCTCGTCAAACTGCCACACCCAGATGTCGCGGTCTTCGACAAATCGAACAAGGTCGGGCAAAGGCTCATCGGGTTGAAAAAACTCCCACGCGAGCCGTGCACCAGACTTCTTCATGTCAAAGTGCACTACACCGCAGCGGCAGGCAAAGCCCGTCAAAGCTTCAGCCGCGCTCTTGTGGTGGTCCAGCATCACGAGCTTGGCAGCGCGCTCGTCGATAACGCTCAAGATGTCTTTAGCGAACGAGAAATCGAGAATATAGACGGCGCGGCCTGCCACATCCGGCAAGTCACTCGCTTGCTTTACATCGCCATGATCCAGCCCCAAAAACTCAGCCTTGCCCGCGTAAAACAGCCAAGCGGCGAGCGCCGCCGCATAACCGTCTGGACAACCGCCACCGTGGTAAATCACCAGCGGGCGCGGGTCGCTCAGGCTGGGGGCAACCAGCAGGCTTAAGGGGAAGATGGATGTCTTAGCAATCATGAAACGGCACGAGTATGTTCTGTCAGATGGGGTAGAGATTTTAGCGGTGACCCGATGCGGATCTAGACAGGAAACTCTAGAAATTCGACGGCAATTAGGGTGCCTCTACTAGGATGAACTGTGAGAATTCGTCCCATCGCAAGATTCAATAACCCTTTTTAAATCCCCAAGGAAATCACCATGCACAACACACTCACCGCCGTTACCACCGACCTGATCGAGTCCTACGGCAACACCGCCAAGAACGTCATCAACGCCTACCGCGTGGGCAACGAGCGCGTGGTTGGCATGATGGACCAGCGCTGGGAAAGCGCCGTGAAAGCTACCGGCAAACGCCTCACCACCGAAGTGCGCACCAACGCCTTGGCCGCTCAAAAGAAACTCAGCGGCTACTACATCAAAGGCATCACCATGGGCACCGACGGTGCTGATACCGCTGTTGCCAAAGCCGTCGAGCTGGCCGCCAAAGGCGTGCAGCAAGTGGC
>JANOTO010000261.1:0-2845 GCA_031416395.1 Rhodoferax sp.
AAAGCGGTCAAACAAAATCACTTCACCGCCGTAGTTTCGGGTGGCTTCAATCTTCAGGGGTGGCGCGTCCTTGGGCATAAGGATGGCAGTTGCAATCCCTAACAACTTGCCGGACAAAGCCACCGCCTGCGCATGATTACCGGATGAAAAACACACGACACCCGCCTTCTGCTGCGCCTCGCCCAGCATTGACATGGCATTGAACGCCCCGCGAAACTTGAATGCGCCCATGCGCTGAAAGTTCTCACATTTGAAGAAAATGTGAGCACCTAAAAGCGCATCCGCCGTGGTAGACGTCAACACGGGTGTGCGATGGGCGTGGCCCTTAAGCCGAAGCGCGGCGGCTTTGACGTCATCGAAGGTGGGATAGGTTTGCATCGGTGATATTGAGCGGATAGGGTTGGGCTATGGATTGCCCAGAAAGTCGCGCTTGCCAATCTCCACGCCGTTGTGGCGCAGGATGTTGTAAGCCGTTGCGATATGGAAGTAAACGTTGGGAATCGCGTGGCCCAGCAGAAACTGCATGCCTTTGTAATGCGTTTCCTTCTCGCCGCGCTTGATGACGATGGCTTTGTCTTCGGTGCCGTCGATCTGCGCGGGGGTGATGGTCTGAATGAAGGCGATGGTTTTGGCAACGCGGGCTTTCAAGTCAGCCAGCGTTTTTTCGTCGTCTGCAAACGCGGGGATCTCGACCCCCGCTAGGCGCGCCACCACGCCCTTGGCCGCGTCGCAGGCAATTTGCACTTGGGTGGTCATGGGCAGCATGTCGGGGTAGAGGCGAAAAGCAGTGAGTGATGCGTCGGTTAGTTTCTTCGCGTCAACATGGGCTTGGGCTTTGTCCAAAATGCCGGACAAGTTGCCCAGAATGTTAACGAAACGTGGCACGCTGGCCTGGTACATGGAGATAGTCATGAGGGTTCCTGAGAAGGGTTTTGGGTTTGAGGCAATGCAGACGAATCGGGATGATTTTCATGCAGCCTAGGATGGTAGCCGCACTGGTCAGCCCAAGATGCCCCAGACCATGGCAACGCCCACCGCCCACAGGTCAACGCCGGTCGGGGCGTCGTTGCTGAACAGGCTGCCTCGCTTCTTCGCCTCGTCCACCGCGCGCAGGCGGTCACGCTCGACCATCACAATGGCATCTGCCAGCTCGGGCATCTTCAAACCAGCAGGGCCAGCCGCCGCCCTGGCATAGCCCTTCATCGCCTTGGCCACAGCCTGCGGGTCCAGCAAAGAAAGCGCCGAGCGGCAGTGCGGGCAGGCGTGCTCCTTGCGCACGTCCACCGGCGCGCCGCACCCGGTGCAATTGATCACGGCAACGCGCTGGGCGATGTCGTCGATCTCCGCTACCGTCAAATGGCGCACAAACCCCTTCTCCACCATGAAGGACGAGAACGGGCTGAATCGGCCATGCAGCTTGCCGCATCGAAAGGTCACGTAGCGCCCGCTTTTAACAACGTCAAAACCCTGTGTCAGTACGCTGCGGCAGCGCGGGCAGGCTAACCGCGTGGCCATCGGCGTGCGCGCGTCATCACGGTGATCGTGCAGCAGGCGAAACAGCTCCATCACGGAGGCAGGTGTCAGCCGCAGGTTCTCCTGCGGGTCAAACCAGATGCCACGGCAGTGAAAGCACAAGTCCAGCTCCACCGTGCCGCCACGCACGCTTTGCATGGCGTGAACTTCCATCGCGATCTGACAGGACGGGCAGCGGGTGATCGTATCGGCACCTTGTGCAGCGGGGCTTTTGAGGCTCATTTTCGAATTGAAGAGTTCAGCGGCGATGATACGGCCCATGCACAACGATTCTCAAAACCTGGCACCCACTGCCATCCCCGACAAAGAGGCCATCGCGCTGCTGCAACCGTTCGAGCGGCTGGAGCTGGATCGCATCACGCTGGTCAGCACCGGCCCGCAGGCGCGCGAGGCGTTTGCACGGCTTGCAAATGCGCCCGCGTGGGGCTTTGACACCGAATCCAAACCCACCTTCAAAGTCGGTGAGCAGTCTGACGGGCCGCACACGCTGCAATTGGCCACGGCTGAGCATGGCTGGGTCATCCAATTGCATGACCCGCAGTGCCGCGACATCGCCGCCGAGCTGCTGGCACTGGGTGGCATTGTCAAAGCCGGCTTTGGCCTGGGCGATGACCGCAAGCGCATCATCAACAAGCTGGGCGTGGAGCCAGTGGGCGTGTTGGAGTTGAACACCGTATTTCGCGCGCGGGGCTACCGCAAGGAGATGGGCGTAAAAGGGGCCGTGGCGGTGCTGTTCAATCGGCGCTTCATCAAATCCAAAAAAGCCGCCACCAGCAACTGGGCCAGTGCGCGGCTGACCGAGGCGCAGTTAGTTTATGCGGCCAATGATGCGTATGGGGCGATTCGGGTGTTTGATGCACTGGGGATTGCAACATGATTCAAAATTGAACCTCGCTATGGAGTACGTTCTGATGCAACAAGTCAAACCCAAGCTGGCCCTGATCGTGACGGGTGCGTTGGCGGCCGTTTCTTTGTTGGCGTTGCCGTCGGCCTGCGGCGGTGGGTCTGCTGCGTCCGGTGATCTCAACATCGCAGGGGGTGTGCAAGCGTCCACGTCCACGCCAGTTTCACCCACTGCACCTGTTAAGGCAACCGTGCTGTCGTCAGGCCTGTCCAGCCCGTGGGGCATGGCGTTTTTACCTGATGGCCGGATGGTGGTGACGCAAAAGGCGGGCACGATGGTGATCGTCAGCGCCAATGGCACAACGGTGTCCGCGTCGTTCAGCCCTGGGTTGCCGAACCTCACATCGACAGGGCAGGGAGGTCTACTGGACGTGGTGGTAGACCCGGATTTCGATCTCGCAACCAACCC
>JANOTO010000262.1:0-5951 GCA_031416395.1 Rhodoferax sp.
CCCAAGCGGATGCGGTTTAAGGCATTGAAATAGAGATCAAGCTTTCAGCAGCTTCTGGCGCACCATGTCAATGTGGTTGCGCAGCGAGTAAAGCTCATCCGCATACGACAGCGGCACCGTCACTTTTTCGGCGTGAACTTCCAGCGCCTCAAGCTCGGTGAGCAGAACACTTGCGGATTCGGTGTTCTCACCCAGGCGCTCTTCAATATTGCGCAGTTGCCCGTACCAACGGAAGATGCGTGAGCGGATTCGGAACTGGTACAAGGGCGGCACGATGCGCGACAGCGGCAGCAGCACCGCCACGATAATGCCCAGCGCCAGCCACATGCGCTCCATCAAGTTGGCCATCGAAAACGGCAGGTAGCGCTGCAACAGGGGCACGCCGTTGCGAATGGTGCGGTCTGCCTCCTGCGCCAGCGGAAACTCCGTGTTGGCAATATTGGGATACTCGCGTGCCCGGTTGAACCAACTGGCACTGCCATGCAATTTGAGCGAGGCTTGCGAGAACAGTTGCAGGATGGCCGGGTGTACGCCATCGCGCGCCAGCAAGGTCGTGGTGGGGGCGACCAGTCGCACGTCGCTGGTGGGCACGTCACCCGCCAGGTCAACCACACCACGTGGCAGCGAAACCGGGGTCAAAAACGAAAATCGCCGTGAGTAAGCCTCGTTCTGGTTGAAGTCCAGCAGCTTCACGCCCGGCGTTTGCAGCAACATTTGCACCATGGGTGATTCGGGGGCTGAGGCGAACACGATGGCATCAACCTCGTTGTTGAGAAAGGCCATGGTGGCCGGGGTTTGCTCCAATTTCGAGAGCTTCAGTGTCGCCAGCTCAAGCCGGTTCACGTCAAACAGTTTTTCCATCAACGCAGGTACGCCGCTGCCTTTCGTCCCCACGTTGATGCGCAGGGTTTTGAGCTGGCCAAACGAGGTCAGCGTGTCGTTCGTCGTGGCATCAATCGCGGCTTGCGTTTTGTAGAACAGCCACAGCGGCTCTACAAAAAGGCTGCCCAAAGATTCAATACCGCTCTCTGCGTTGAGAGGGTTCTCGTCGCTTCCGCCTTGCACAAAGCCAAGATCGACCTTGCCTTCGCGCAGCAATTGCAGATTGGCCGACGAACCCTCGCTGGCCACCAGGCGAACTTCAATGCCGTTTAGCGCCAGCGCCTTGGCGTAACGGGTGCCAAACTCGGCGTAAGCACTTTGCGCGGGGCCAGTGGCCAAAGTGACGTGCTTGGGCGGATTCGGGTCGAGCCACCAGTACGCTAGCGTGAGCAAAACAACCGTGAGCAGGATGAAGGGGCCTGCCGATACCAGCATCGCCCGGATGGACAGCAGGGCGTAGGAGATTTTTTTTGCCATGGGGGGCACTATTTTGCGCCCTTCAGCTCAGCGGCTGATGGCCAATTGTTACCGTTCCAACTTGTGCCTTTGGCCGCACGTACCGCACGCACGATGGCACGCGCTGTGACTTCGGCGGCGAGCGTGCTCAGCACCATCATGCCCGCCGTCTTGCCACTGGCACCCGTGCCTAAGGCAAACATCGTGTCGCCATCACTCAGCGTGTGCACCGGGTTGATGGCGCGGGCCAGGCCGTCGTGCGACACCTGCGCCAGCCGGTGGGCCTGGGCTTTGGTCAGGATGGCGTCGGTGGCGACCACGCCAATCGTGGTGTTGGTGCCGGCCAGCAAAGGCGTGGGCGATTCGCCCCGGATGATGGCTTCTCGGATGTTGAGCAGCCGCTTACCGTCAGCGGTGCGCGCGCCAGCGATCACGTCCCCCGTCGATGGATCGACCACATCGCCCAGCGCATTGCACACCACCAGTGCACCGACGGTGATGCCATCGACCGTGATCGATGCACTGCCCACGCCACCGCGCATGGCGCGTGCGATGCCAAAGAGTTTGCCCACCAAGGCCCCAGCGCCCGCGCCCACGTTGCCTTCAGCGGGTGCATCACGACTTGCTGCAGCGCAGGCCGTATAGCCCGATGCGGCATCCGGGCGAATGCGTGCATCGCCCACGGGCAAGTCAAACAGCACGGCAGCGGGCACGATGGGCACCAAACCGTATTTCACGTCCAGGCCAATCTGATGCTCTTCCAGCCAGTGCATGACGCCCGCTGCTGCATCCAGCCCCCAGGCGCTGCCCCCGGCCAGCAGTACGGCGTGCACCTTATCCACCAGGTTGCTGGGATGCAGCAAGTCTGTCTCACGCGTGCCCGGTGCCGCTCCGCGCACGTCCACACCGCCGACTGCCCCCGTGCGGGTGATGATCACCGTGCAGCCGGTGGGGCGGCGCGAATCGGTGAAGTGGCCCACTTCGATACCCAAAACGTCGGTAATGGCGCTGGAATCCGCAATGGGTTTGTGTGGGGTCATGACAAAATCATTATCTGCGTAGTCTGTGGCGTTCCACGCCTGCTCACTTGCGTTCACTTCGATTCACTCATGCCGAAACCCGCTACACCCCTTCTCATCGCCCCGCAGTCCGACCAGCCGCTCTTAAGCAAGGGGCAAAAAGCCTTCAACGCGCTAATCCAAAAAATCGAGGTGCGTCGCAAGCAGCTTGCCGACTGGCAAATCGCCACCGAGGCGTATCACCAGAAGGTGGCGACTGAATGTCTGCCATTGCGCGAGGCGTTCGCGAACGTGCAGAAAGACCTGCTCTATGCGCTGGATCAGGCGCTGGATCGCCACAAGCTGACCCGGCCCGAGCAGCGCGTGGTGAAGGCATTCATCTGCGACCTGGCGCAGGAACTGATCATGGTGCTTGACGATGACAGCCTGAAGTCGATTTACAACAAGCACAGCGACACTGATTTTGACGAAGAAGAGACCGCAGCAGTCGGCAGCTTTAAGGCCGTGGCCGAGGAAATGTTAGGCGTGAATCTCGACGCTGACGATGCCAGCGCAGTGTCCATGCAAGACGTGATGGCGCAAATCCAGGCGCAGATGCAGGCCATGCAAGCGCAGGAGTTTGAAGCCGCGCAGCGCCGGGAAGAAGTGCGCAGCCAACGCCCCAAAACACAGAAACAACTTGAGCGCGAGGCGAAGGCCAAACTGGAGTCAGAGCGCACCAGTCAGTCGATTCGCGAGGTCTACCGCAAGCTGGTCAGCAGCCTGCACCCTGACCGCGAGCCCGATGCTGCCGAGCGTGCGCGCAAGACGGCGCTGATGCAGCGCGTCAACCAGGCCTACGACAAGCGGGATCTGCTCAAGCTGCTGGAGCTTCAACTGGAGCTGGAGCATATCGATGCCAGCACCATTGCAGGTCTGTCGGAAGACCGCCTCAAGCACTTCAACAAAGTGCTCAAAGAGCAATTGGCCGAACTGGAGCAGGAGATCATGCAGGTCGAGATGCCTGTGCGCGCTCAATTTCGGGTGTCGCCTTACGCACCGCTTTTCCCGCAAAGCATTCTGCCGCTGCTGCAACGTGATGTTGCCGCCATGAAGCAAGACATCAAGCACCTCAAAACAGATCTGCTGGTAACGCAGAACCTGACCGCGTTCAAGGCCTGGATCGGTGCGCGCAAACGCGAGACCAAGGCTGCAAGGTTTTAAACTGCTATCATAAAAATAGCTTGCTGCGCATATGATACGAGAGCTAGATGTGATTCTAGTCATCAAAATCGATTAAAATAAACTTTTCTAGAGAAAAATTAACTTCAGGGTTAATTTTCACAAATTATTTACCACAATTGTGGTAAATTATAGAGTTGGTAATTTTTTTTTTGGAATCTAAACGCTGGTGGCAGGTGCGGCTGGGCTGATGGAAGTGACAAACAGCCGCTTCATCTCGGTCAACTGGGCTGTAGCCGCTGCCTCGCCCGCTTTGATGACCCAGTCCCGACTACCCAGGCCAAGTTGTGCAGAAGTGCGGATTTCAGGCGCGATGACTAAGCTGGCTTGCGCACGCTCAACCAGCAGATGCCGCCAGCCTGAAACGATCAGAGACTGAAAGAGCATGGACATCGGGTTGCTCATCTGCGAGTGTTGTGGTGGATAGATGGTGTCGACTGCCAGCACGTTGACCGCGCCCAGCAATCGCGCAGTTGGCACTGGCAGTGGGCTAGAAATCTGGCCGTCCGCAAGCAAACGGCCTTTCGCCCTGAGCGGCTCATACAGCGCAGGCACAGCGCACGAGGCGCGCACCGCCCTGGCCGCGTCGCCACGGTTCAGAGCAACCGTCTCGGCGTTCTCCATGTCGGTCGCCACTGCGGCAAAAGGGATTGGAAAGCTTTCGATGGGTTTTGAGATGAATTGCTGCAAGAATTTTTCAAGCCTGTCGCCGCGTACCAATCCAAGCCCAAGACCGCCAAAAACTGCACGCAGCGGGTCGAAGTCGAACAGCACGCTCCAGTCCAGTTGGTCGGAGGCCCGCTCGATCTCGGCAGCCGTCATACCGGATGCCCACAGCGCCCCGACGATGGCACCGGCGCTGCTGCCCACCACCAAGTCGGGCCGTAGCCCCTCACGCTCAAGTACGCGCAGTACGCCGATATGGGCAAAGCCACGAGCGGCCCCGCCAGACAGTACCAGCGCACAGGCCCGTTGTGTGCCCTGGGGTGCTGCCACGTAGCCAGGATCTTCAAGCAGATTCGCGACAGGCAGTGGGCGGTCAACGTAGGTTGTCGCGCAGCCGCCCAGCCAAGGCGAGGCAAGGCCTGCCAGGGCAAGTTTTGAAAAACTGCGACGCCGTGTTGGGTTGAC
Organism: Rhodoferax sp.; assembly: GCA_031416395.1. Lineage (GTDB taxonomy): Bacteria > Pseudomonadota > Gammaproteobacteria > Burkholderiales > Burkholderiaceae_C > JANYCG01. The sequence continues at coordinate 4,710 of JANOTO010000262.1, forward strand.
TTCAGATGGGTTCATCAGACACCTTAATTGACTACTGGGATTCTGGCATTCTGTTGCCTGGGCCGACCCAGGCACACACCACTGTTGATTGCAGGGCTGGCCAGCCCGGTTCAACCGCATTTGACAGACTGGTTGCTGCAACTCTGGATCAGGCAGCTTCATTGCGACCTCCTGCTTGACCTTGAATCTGTCGTCGCACGAACCAGACAACCAACAGCGGCAGCACCACCCATTGCAGCAAGGGGGTGACGCCGATGTTGACGCCTGGCACTACTGGCATGTTTGGCGAATAGGTCCAGTTCTGGACCCAGTGCCCCCTTGCCGCAAGCCCTTCAATCACGGCAGTGATCGAAACACCTATTGCAATGAACAGGGCAAGTTGTCGACGGCTAGGCGTAAGAACCCAAGCCCGGCTGCGAGCAACGAGCGACACCCCCTCATAGGCGATCAGCATAATGACCATATCGCCTAACGTTCCCTGCAAGCAACCCTTGATTGCCTCGAAGAAGGGTGCCTCCGCCATCCCTGCAAACAGGGGCGCTTGCAAAACCTCCCATGGGAAGTTAAGCAGCAGTGCAAAGATCGCTACGCTCCATTCAGGCATTCCGGTAACTGCCCGCAGGGCTCGTCCGCCGCTGCGCCACCGCAAAGTGTGTTCAGGCCGATGCACGGATGCGCCTCCAAAAGGCGGGACGGGGCACCCGTTTGGCGCGTGGCCGCCGCATCAGCAGATACACCGCAGGCACCACAAACATGGACAGCAGGGGCGCAGTGATCATCCCGCCCACCATCGGCGCGGCAATGCGCTGCATGACTTCAGAACCCGTGCCCGTGCCCCACATGATGGGTAACAAGCCAGCCAAGATCACGGCCACGGTCATCGCCTTGGGGCGCACCCGCAGCACTGCGCCTTCGCGGATGGCATCCAGCAAGTCTTCGGTGCTGGTCTTACCCTGTGCAACGCGTTGATTCCACGCCGTTTTGAGGTACAGCAGCATGATGTCGCCGAATTCCGCCGATACCCCAGCCAGCGCGATGAAGCCCACCGCACCGGCAACCGACAGGTTGTAGTTCAGCAGGTACAGCAGCCAGATGCCACCAATCAATGCAAAGGGCAGGGTTGCCATGATCAAAACAGCTTCGCCAAAACTGGAGAACGTCAGGTACAGCAGCACAAAAATGATCAACAGCGTAAAGGGCACTACCACCTTGAGCTTGGCTGTGGCCCGCTCCAGAAACTCG
>JANOTO010000263.1:0-14176 GCA_031416395.1 Rhodoferax sp.
CGGCTTGGTATTGGCCGGTCCGATTGCCGCCGCGATTGCCGGTGCGGGCGCCGGTGCGGCTACTGGCGGTATTGTCGGCGCGCTAGTTGGCTGGAACATGCCTGAAGAGCGCGTGAAAGAGTACGACGAAGGCATTCGCAACGGTGGAATCTTGATGGGTGTGCGTCCCCGCAATGACGAGGACGCAAATCACTTGAGCACGGCGTGGAAAGCCACTCGCGCGCAGAACGTTTACAGCTAGTAAGGTGCCTTCCCATTCGAGCCCTCGGGCTTGGGACAGGAAGCCACAGGTTTAAAAGCCTGTGGCTTTTTTTTGCTGGCCCGCATCTGGAGACCTATTGATCGCAAGATTGGAGCAGACCCCTTCCGACCTCAGCTAGGGGCCGTCTCCTACAGCCCAAATCCATTCGCTGGGCGATGCTCTCAATGACGTTTTGAATTTTGACATTACGAGGAACTCTATGAATTACGATCCGCGTTTTGCGGCGGTCTGCGGTGATGCCCGGTTGCCTTTGTACCGGATGGCGCGCTTGACTCAACCGTGCAGTGACACCGCCCGTTTCAAGGCGTCCCAGGATTCTTACAATTTTGCTCATCAGGCCGCGCAAGGGAGTAGCTCGGTAATCCACGACGAATCTGTTGTAGCGCGCGATGCCATGGAGACCTTGTGATGGCGGGTCTGTTTTCCCCCCATGGACTTCTATCGGTGTACCGCCTCGCGGCGACGCCTTCTGTGCTTGCATTTGACCTTGATGGAACACTCGCTCCGCTGGTGCAATTGGCCTCAGACGTCAGGGTGCCTGCAGATACCGCAGCTCAATTGAAAGCGCTGTCGCGCGTGTGGCCGCTGGGCGTGATCACGGGTCGAGCGATCGAGGACGCGAAGTCACGGCTAGGCTTTGCACCGCGCTACATTTTTGGCAACCATGGAGCCGAGCGCGACAATGCCCCAGCATCTGCCGTTTTAAGCGCCAGGCTCAATGCGTGCCGCGACCACTTTCACCGGCACCGGGCCGCAATGCAGGCGCGCTGGATCGTTATGGAAGACAAGGGCCTCTCCCTGGCATTGCACTATTCGCTCGCACCTAACGTCCCGATGGCCCGCGCGTGGCTGGATGAATTGATAGAACCCGTGTCGGAACAAATTTATAGCACCTGTGGCCATCAAGTAATGAACATCATGCCGGCCAATGCCCCCGACAAGGGCGATGCGCTGCTGGAGATCATGCACGATTGCAAAGCATCCAAGGCGCTGGTGGTGGGTGATGATGTCAACGATGAAATGGCTTTTGAGAAGGCACCAGCTGGCTCAGTCACCGTCAGGATTGGATCGTCGCGGGTACCGACCGTGGCGCGTTTCAGGCTGCCTTCGCAAGATCGAGTAAACCGACTGTTGTCAATATTGTTGGCTCTCAGAAACTGAACTAACTTACGCGCGGGCGCTTTCTAGACGGTTTGTCGAGGTCTCTGGATCAATGCGCGCAAGCGTTGCGCCAAAGTCACCGGGGGCGCGGAATACGCGCCTGGCGCTGGTGAACACCCGTGGCGCGGCAGACCAGGCGATTGACGCGCCGCTTGCCCTCAGGGAATCGACCAGCGCAACGTCCTCACTGCTCTCCAAAGCTTGAAACCCCCCGGCCTGCTGGTAGGCCTTCGCAGAGATGCCCAAGTTGGCTCCGTGGATATGCCGGTGACCGTCCGCATCGGTGTAGGTCGCATCGTAATGAGCGCGCATCGTCTCGCCGTAGGCTCCCCAATCACGCACCGCCACCGTGCCACACACTGCGTCTTTTCGCTGCGCCAGTTGAGCGGAAATCCAGTCGGGTGCCACCTGGGTGTCTGCGTCCGTAAACGCCAGCCACCGGGCGCCAGCGGCAAGCGCAAGCTCGGCACCCAGCGCTCGGGCCGCGCCAACATTGCGGTAGCTCAGCGCGATGGTCGTCGCGCCCATGCGCCGGGCAATGCTGCGGGTACGGTCGGTGCAGGCATCCAGCACGACCATCAGAACCGTCTGCTCACCCCGTAAACGCGGACATTGGGCGGCGACGCGCAGGGCGATCAGGCAGGTTGTGATTTGATCTTCTTCGTTGTGAGCGGGGACTATGACGGCAATCATGATGTCTTTCCTGTAAATTTGGAAAAAGCATAACGGGAGTGTTTAAATCCGGCGTCCGCTATTGCCGTGACTTTGTGTAGGCCAACGCCTACATTCATGGGAGGTTCAAAAAAAGCACATGAATGGATAGTGTCCTACGCGAATTCAGCGCGTAAACGGCTGACAGCTATTGCGAATATCGGGGACGATCATTGCAATGAACTCCTCCCTTACATTCCCAGTCAAGCGCCCTGGCTTGGCACTTCTGGGCGCAGAACCCTGGCGCGCCGCCCTTGAATTCATCTCACACAAGTTCACACGCGACGCAGATGCGCCGACTGGCGACGGACACCCTGTTTTGATCTTTCCGGGCCTGGGTGCTGACGGAAGATCGGTGGCACCGTTGCGAAAAGTCTGTGAAGCGCTGGGCTACAGCGCCTTCGATTGGGGCCGGGGATTCAATACCGGGCCAAGTGGCGATGTTGATGTCTGGCTGAAGGACTTGGCCAACCACGCCAAGCTGCTGCTCAAAGACCATCCGCAGAGTGCCACGCTCATTGGTTGGAGCTTGGGCGGACTGTACGCACGCGAACTCGCAAAACTGATGAACAACCGTGTGCGGCAGGTGATTACGATTGGTACGCCGTTCAACGCAGACGCGGATCACACCAACGTCGGTTGGCTGTTTCGCCTCCTGTCGGGCAACACGCCTGCTTTCGACACTGCTTTAGCCGAACGCCTGCGCACAGCCCCGAGGGTGCCGACAACGTCAATCTACAGCCGTACTGACGGCATCGTTGCTTGGCAGAGTTGCCGCCATTCCAATCCCGGAACAGCCGTTCAAGATATCGAGATCAATGGTAGCCATATTGGTATGGGTTGGAACCCGGCGGTTCTGCGCGTGGTCGCCGACCGGCTGGCGCAGCGCCCTGGTGGCTGGCAGCCCTACCGACCCGATTCGGTTCCCGGCAACACAACAACTTTTTGAAACAAGGAACCAAGATGACAGCAGCACTCCCGCACCAAGCGTCTCAGTCGTGGCACATGTCGCGCCGAACTGCGGTGCAAACCACAGCAGCCCTTGCGACCGCGCACATAGCGGGTTGCGCGGCACCAGTCTCATCCATGAACGCAGCCAACAGACCAGAAACCGAATCCCGCGCACTGGTGACCATGCCTTTGCAACTGCGAGTCAACGGCCAAACCTACGCCATCACCGTGGACAGCCGCACCAGCGTGCTGGATGCCTTGCGCGAGAACCTGAACCTCAAGGGCACCAAGAAGGGCTGCGACCACGGCCAGTGTGGTGCTTGCACGGTGCTGATCGACGGTAAGCGCACCAATTCCTGCCTAACGCTGGCGATCATGCACGACGGCCAGGCCATCACCACAATCGAAGGCTTGTCCGTCGGCGAACAACTGCACCCGATGCAAGCGGCGTTTGTCAAACACGATGGCTTCCAGTGCGGCTACTGCACCCCAGGGCAGATTTGCTCGTCGGTCGGCATGCTGAGCGAGGTGAGAGCTGGCATGCCTAGCCATGTGACGCAAGACTTGCAAGCCACTGCAGGCGCCTTGAGTGATGAAGAGATACGGGAGCGCATGAGCGGCAATATTTGCCGATGCAGTGCCTACCCCAATATTATTGCGGCCATCCGCGATGTGTCGGGAACGGTCGCATGAAATCCTTTACCTACGAACGTGCCGCATCACCCGAAGCCGCTGCCGCAGCGGCTGCCGCCAAGCCGGGGGCCAAGTTCATTGCAGGTGGCACCAATTTGCTGGACCTGATGAAGTTGCAAATTGAAACCCCGCTGCATTTGATCGATATCACCCGGCTGGGACTGGATAAAACCGAACCCACGACGGATGGCGGCGTGCGCATCGGCGCGATGGTGCGTAACTCGGATTTGGCGTCGGACCCGCGCATTCGTAAAGACTACGCGGTGCTTAGCCGCGCGCTGCTCAGCGGTGCGTCGGGCCAGTTACGCAATAAGGCTACCACCGGCGGCAACCTGCTGCAGCGCACACGATGCTACTATTTTTATGATACCGACCAGGCCTGCAACAAGCGCGCACCCGGTACCGGTTGCTCCGCAATGCAAGGTTATAACCGCCTGCACGCCGTGCTGGGCACGAGCGACCAATGCATTGCCACGCACCCGTCCGACATGGCAGTGGCGATGCGGGTGCTCGATGCGCGGGTTGAAACCGTCGGCCCCAGCGGGACGAGGCGGGTGGTCCCGATTGCTGACTTTCACCGCTTGCCGGGCAACACGCCACAGATTGAAACCAGCCTGCAGCCGGGTGAAATGATTGTGGCTGTCACTTTGCCGCCACCTCTGCCAGGCAAACACATTTACCGCAAGGTGCGTGACCGCGCTTCGTACGCATTTGCGACCGTGTCGGTTGCAGCCATCATTGATGTGGCGGGCGGTACGGTGCGCTCAGCCCGCATGGCGTTTGGTGGGCTCGCTCACCAGCCGTGGCGCGTGCAGGGTGCTGAGGTCGCCCTGGCTGGTGCCACCCTGAACCAGGCGAGTGCCAACGCCGCCGCTGACCGCGTGCTGCAAGGCGCGCGTGGCTTTGGCCACAACGATTTCAAAATCCCCTTGCTGCGCAGCACGTTGCGGGCTGTATTGACTGAAGCTTGAAGCACAGAGTGCAAAGGACAAAAAATGCAAATGAATACACCCGCCCCCCGCAACGCCCTTGACGAGAACCGCCAGGGCCTGATGGGTAAGCCTGTTGACCGCGTTGAAGGCCGCTTAAAAGTGATGGGCAAAGCGCCCTACGCGCATGAAATCGTCGAGGGCGGTATCGCCGCGCACGGCTTCATGGTGCAGGCGACGATTTCAAGAGGCACGATCAGCGCGATCAACACCAGCGCCGCCGAGCGCGCCCCCGGCGTGCTGATGGTCATGACGCACCTGAACGCGCCCAAGCAAGCGCCCTGGGGCCCGATTGAATTGCCTGATCGCTATGCCAGATCGATCCCGCAGCTTAGCTCGAGCAAGATCGAGTACTACGGCCAGCCCGTGGCCTTTGTCGTGGCCAACAGCTTTGAGCAGGCGCGTTCGGCATCCAGACTCATCACGGTTACCTACTCCGCAGTAAAGGGTGAGCACGACATGCAAAACCCGCAGGTTCAAGGTGAGCTTCAAACCTCGTTTTTCGGCGAACCGCTGATCGACGGCTCCAAAGATGATTTTGAAAAAGCCTTTGCAGCCTCCGCCGTCACGGTCGATGGCCGATTCACCACGCCTGCCCACGCGGCCGCCCCCATGGAGCCACCCGCCACGCTGGCGTATTGGGAGGGCACCAAGCTCACCGTGCATTGCTCCGCCCAGTTGATCAACAGCGCGCAGACCGGTGTCGCCTCTACTCTTGGCATACCGGTGGGCAATGTGCGTGTCGTCAGTCGCTACATCGGTGGTGGTTTTGGCAGCAAGCTGCCGATCTATGGCGACGTGATTCTGTCCGCGCTGGCGGCGCGCGAACTGGGCCGCCCGGTCAAAACCGCGCTGACGCGCCAGCAGATGTTCCACATCACAAGCCACCGCAGCGACACCGTGCAGCGCCTGCGCTTAGGTGCATCCAGAGACGGCAAGCTGGCGGCTGTTGGTCACGAGGCGTGGTCAAACGGTGCGCGCTACGACGATTTCTTTGAACCATCCGCTTTGCAAACCCGGCTGCTGTATGCCGCCCCGGCACGCTACACGCCACATTACTTGGCCAAGCTCGACTTACCAGTCTCCGATTCGACCCGCGCGCCGGGTGAAGCCGTCGGCATGCTGACGCTCGAAGTGGCAATGGACGAGCTGGCTGAAAAGCTCAACCTGGATCCGATTGAGCTGCGCTTGCGCAATGAACCCACGCAAGATCAGGACAAAAAGGTTCCGTTCTCAAGCCGTAACCTGGTGGCCTGCATGAAGGATGGCGCCGAGCGCTTTGGCTGGAGCCAGCGCCTTGCCAAGCCCGCGCAAAAACGTGAAGGCCGTTGGCTTGTCGGTATGGGCATGGCGGCTTCGATTCGCTCCAACGTGATGATGCCGTCAAAGTGCGATGTCGCGCTGAACCGCGAAGGTGTGCTCACAGTCAAGTTGGCGATGACCGACATTGGCACCGGTAGCTACACCGTATTGACACAAATCGCCGCCGAAATGCTCGGTCTGCCGATAGAGCGCGTGCGCATGCAACTCGGCGACAGCGACTTTCCAGCCACGCCGGGTTCTGGCGGTTCATGGGGTGCGGCCAGTTCCGGGTCCGGGCTGTTTGATGCCTGCACCAACTTGCGCGCCAAGCTGGCGAATAGGCTGGGCATCAACGTCACTGAGGCCACATTTGTCAACGGCGGGATTTCTGGCGCGGGCAAAAGCGAATCACTGGGTGCGTTGGCCGGCACGATGGGCATTGAAGCCAGCGGCGAGATCTTGCCCGGTGCCATGGCTAAGCAGTACTCGCAGCAGGCTTACGGCGCGCATTTTGCGGAGGCTGCGGTGAACATCGACACTGGCGAGATACGCGTGCGCCGCTTGCTGGGCGTGTTTGCCGCAGGCCGTATCCTCAATGAAAAAACCGCCAAAAGCCAGATCAGCGGCGCGATGATCTGGGGCGTGGGCTCCACACTTCATGAAGATGCCGTCATCGACAAGCGGGACGGCCATTTCGTCAACCATGACTTGGCTGAATACCATGTGCCATCCCATGCCGACATCCCCAAAATCGACGTGCACTTTTTGACCGAGGTGGACGACAAAACCAATCCCCTGAAAATCAAAGGCGTCGGCGAGCTGGGTATTTGCGGCGCAGGCGCAGCCGTGGCCAATGCGGTCTACAACGCCACTGGCGTGCGCATACGCGAGTTCCCGCTGACGCTGGACAAGGTGATTGCAGGGATGGACTCAGCAAGAATGGCTTGACCGCAAGTGTCTGCGAGGAGCTCAGCGCGTTCACGGTGCGTTCACGTTGAGTTGTCGGCGAGCTCAGGGTACAGCATGCACTTCGTAGCCAGAGCTTTGAAGCGAGAAGCGGCACGCAGGCCTTGGAGGAGGTGGCGCGGCACGGGCCCGATGCGATTGTTCTGGACATCGGGCTGCCTGACATGAATGGCTATGAAGTAGCGCGCGCGCTGCGAGACCAGCCCAGTAGCCGCGATGTGCCGATCATCGCCCTGACTGGATTTGCACAGCTACGCGACGACCCAACGGCTGCTCAAGTTGCTTTTAACGCGCACTTGGTAAAGCCGGTCGATCCCGATGAATTGACCCGCACCGTTGAAGCGGTGTTAGCAGCGGCGCAAGAGCGGTAGACGCGCTTGGATCGTGTGCGTCAATTTGCTCACTTCACACCACAATTTGATGAATTTTCCAAAAATATCATACGATTTACTACAATTGTAGTAAAAATAGGCCATTTTGACGCTTAAAACGGCCCCTCACCATATTTTGAGAACATTTTGAGCCTCTAGCCCTCGTATCAATTACATATTTAGCTACTATTTGTATAACAAATGCAGTAACTCAAGTCAAGCGCGAGTCAACCGGTTGCGGTATCAAGGTGCGGTTTGCTTAAGCTTTTCATAAGCCGCGTTTGCGGCCGTGCCCCGGCTGGTGTCTTGCAGGCCGCGCTTGACGTCGCGGTAAGCCTGCTGCACGGTGGCGCTAGGTATACCACCCGTCGCGCCAACCGACTCGTCATGCTCATGCGGCAGCTTGGGGGCGGTAGGCGTAGTGGCCGAGGCGGACCCGTTGGCCGTGGTGGTGGCGGTGTCTGGCAGCTTGGTATTGACTGTGTTTTTCATGCAACTTCCTTTCAGCGCAGAAAATTAAGCAAATCCTGCGTCAAGCGATCTTTGTCAGTGGCAAAAAGACCATGGGGCGCGCCAGCGTATTCAATCAGGGTCGAGCTGGCGATACCCTTGGCAGCGGCGCGGCCAGACGCGTCAATCGGTACCGTTTTGTCATCGGTTCCGTGAATGATCAATGTGGGCACTGAAAACGCCGCCAGGTCTGGACGGAAATCTGTGGTGGCAAAAGACTTGGCGCATTCCAGCGTCGCCTTCAGGCTGGCCAGCATGGCTTGGCTTGTGGCCCAACCCAGCAGTGCATCGCTGACGGGATGGGCCAGCAAGCCCACGCCAAAAAAGTCTTTGAAAAAGCCCGCGAAAAAGGCGGCCCGGTCGTCCTTCATTCCCGCTGTCATTTTGTCGAACACTGCCTTCTCAGTCCCATGCGGGTTATCACTGGTTTTGAGCATGTAGGGCACCACTGATGCCACGAGCGCGGCTTGCGCAACCGACTTGCCGCCATGCCGCGACATATAACGCGCCACTTCTCCGCCCCCCATTGAAAAGCCGACCAAGGTCGCGTCCTTCGCGCCGGTTTGCTCGATGACGGCGGCCAGATCGTCGGCCAAGGTGTCGTAGTCGTAGCCGCTCCACGGCTGGGAAGACCGTCCAAAACCGCGTCGGTCATACGAAATGGCGCGGTAGCCCGCGTCGGCCAGTGCCATGGCTTGATCGTCCCAACTGTCGGATGACAACGGCCAGCCCGACATCAAAATGACCGGGCGACCATTGCCCCAATCCTTAACATAGAGTTTGGTTTGATCGCTGGTGGTGACGTACTGCATGGTGTTTTCCGTTTCGAAGGTGATGTGATATTGATGTAGCTATTGATGGCAATTTGCAGTATTCAATGCGCGCCTGCACAATGTCTATCGGCGAAGTGGAAGTTGGTCTGTCGGCTTGCTCCTACGCGCCTGCGTTGCCAGAAGATGGCGGCGGCATATCTGAGTTCTATTCCTACACCCCGTTGCGCCATCGCCCGATAGGGATGGGCAGCGCAAAAATCTACAGTTGATTCAGCCGGTTCCTCCGGTCATGTGGTTAAATTTTTTCCTTTTTATTGGAGTTTCAACATGAACGTTAAGACCTTTCTCACCTCTGCCGCTGCAACTGCAGCCATCGTCGGTACCATCGGATTCGCCTACGCGCAGACCGACACCACCAACCGCAATCCTGATGGAACCATCCGGGACACCACACAGCCTGCGGTCACACCTGGAACCATGGGAACGACGACCACCCCTTCGTCCAGCGGAACCATGACCAACAGCACTGGCACTACCCCCAGCACCTCGGACACGAGGACAAACAGCACAGGAACGATGTCAAACAGCACCAACACAATGGATGCTGAGCGCGCAGCCCGTGCCGATCGCAACTAATCAGTCGGTTATTACAACCTTTGAAGCTGGCCGCTATGAACACAATTGTCATGCCCCGGTTTCGTTGCGATAGCGCCTGGGCGTGCCTGAGGTTTTTGCCTCGGGTGCGTGTGGGTGCGACCTCGTTGGTGTTGGCGGTCTCCCAGCTGGCCTGCACAGACACGTTGAACTTTTCGCCAGATGCTGCTGTTTCGACCTTTGCGCCGAGAGATTTGCCGATTGAAGCCACTTACGATGCGGACTTTGGAACGGCGCAACCCTCCATCGAGGCGCGGCAGACGGCAGATGGCATCCTCCACTCTCGCGATCACGCGGGAGGTGACTTTCTGATCGTCGACAAAAAACACGCCAAACTTTACGTTTTTGGGGCGGATGGCAGGCTTCGCGGCGAGAGCCCGGTGCTACTGGGCTCAACGCGGGGTGACCACAGCGTGCCCAATATCGGCACTCGTCCTATTGATCAAGTGCGACCCGAAGAACGAACGACACCTGCGGGGCGTTTTGTTGCCGAGCGTGGCCGAAACACCCTGGGTGAAGACGTTGTTTGGGTGGACTATGACGCAGCCGTTTCCATGCATCGCGTACGCGCTACCAATGCAGACGAGCGTCGCCTTGAGCGACTGGAAACGCCGTCAGCTCATGACAACCGCATCTCCTATGGCTGCATCAACATTCCTGCGGCGTTTTACGAAACGATTGTGGCGCCAACGTTTGCGCAGCAGCGTGCCGTTGTTTACGTCCTACCGGAACTAAAGCCATTGCAACAGGTGTTCAGCTTTAACGTGTCCTTGCGAGGAAGCTGAACGCTCCAAAGCGCGTCATGATCCATGGACCGATCACATGCGCTGCTACCCTACGCGGTAAAGCGAAACTTCTCGAAGACGCCGGAACCCGCCGCAACCGATCCCTTTGACCGCGATGAAGCCCGCTCGGGCTTGGGTCAACTGTCTTTCGTGGTGCAAAAACACTGGGCCAGCCATCTGCACTATGATTTTCGGCTGGAGCTGCAAGGCACGATGAAAAGTTGGGCCGTGCCCAAGGGCCCCAGCCTGGATCCGAAAGACAAGCGCATGGCTGTACAGGTGGAAGACCATCCGCTCGCCTACGCGACGTTTGAAGGAACGATTCCGGCCAAGCAGTATGGCGCTGGCAAGGTCATCGTTTGGGATCAGGGCTTCTGGCAACCCGTCGGCGATGCCACTGCGGGATATCAGGCGGGCAACCTCAAGTTTGAGCTGCGGGGTCATAAGCTGCGTGGCAAGTGGGCGCTGATACGCATTAAAGGCAAAAGCGAAAAACAGCAGCCGTGGCTGCTTATCAAAGAAAAAGACAGCTTTGCCCAACCCGCTAGCGCGTACAGCGTGGTCGACGCCCTGCCGGACAGCGTGCTTGTAAAAGGTGAAGGCGATGGCGAAAGCGAACGCAACCTTCCCGTCGGCGCACGGGTATCGGCGATGCCCGCCACGCTGGCACCGCAGCTTGCAACGCTGGCCCAAGGCGTTCCAGATAACGCGCTTGAGTGGATTTTTGAGGTCAAGTTGGATGGCTACCGGCTGCTCACCAGGGTGCAGGGCGAGGTCATCGCGCTGTTGACCCGCAACGGCCACGACTGGACGTCCAAGCTGGCGTCACTTCACCAAGCCATCGCCAGTTTGAAGCTGCCCAGCGGCTGGTACGACGGTGAGATCGTCGTGCCCAACAAACAGGGCGTTCCTGATTTTGGCGCTTTGCAGTCGTCGTTCGAGTCCCGGCGCACGGACGACATCGTTTTGTATCTGTTCGACCTGCCTTTCTGCGACGGATATGACCTTCGCGCATGTCCGCTGGAAGCGCGCCGTGCCGCATTAAAACGGGTGCTGGAAACGGCTGACTCTGATCGCGTGCGCTTTAGCGACGAATTCAACGCCGATCCGCGCAGCCTCATCGCATCGGCCTGCAAATTGGGCCTGGAAGGGCTGATTGCGAAGCGGCGCGATTCACCCTATACATCAGGCCGCGCTGCCAGTTGGGTCAAACTCAAATGCCAGCAGCGTCAGGAATTCGTGATTGGCGGCTTCACCAAGCCGCAAGGTGCCCGCACTGGCTTTGGTGCGCTGCTGCTGGGGGTGTTTGACGCGCACGGGGCCTTGCAGCACGTCGGCAACGTCGGCAGCGGATTCAATGAGAAAACGCTGACCGACATCAAAATAAAGCTCGATGCCATCACGCAGGCCACCAGTCCATTTACCGAATTCGCCAGCATCGAAGGCAGGCCGTATTGGGTCAAGCCCATGCTGGTGGCCGAGGTGTCGTTTGGCGAGTGGACCAGCGCAGGCCGCATCCGCCATGGCGTGTTTCACGGCTTGCGAATGGACAAGGAGGCAAAATTGATCGTACGCGAACACGCCACCCAAATCACGCCACCTGAAAAGGCCCAAAGTGCAGAAAAACAGGCGCTGGCACTTCCTGCCAAACTACGCGTGACGCACCCGGAGCGCATCATCGATGCCAGCACCAAAATCACCAAGCTGGACCTGGTGCGCTACTACGCGCTGGTGGGCGACTTGATGATGGCGCACATGAAGGGCCGGCCCGCGTCGCTGGTGCGCGCACCCACCGGGGTGGGCGGCGAGCTGTTTTTCCAAAAGCATCTTGACAACATCAGCCTAATTGGAATTAAAGCAATCGACGCAGGACCGGATGGTGAAGCAGCTGCGCTCCTGCAAGTGGTGAACAAGCAGGGGCTGTTGTCCGCAGCGCAGTGGAACATGGTCGAAATCCACACCGTGAACGCCACCGGCCCAACGCTTGCGCGCCCAGACCGCATGGTGTTTGACCTTGATCCCGGCGAAGGTGTGCCGTGGCGCCAGGTGCAGGATGCCGCGCAACTGGTGCACGCATTTCTGGCACAGCTCGGCCTGCAGGCGTTCCTCAAGACCAGCGGCGGTAAGGGCTTGCACATTGTGGTGCCGCTGCGCAGGGTGCACGGCTGGGAGGCGGTCAAAGGTTTCTCGCAAGCCATCGTGTCCCACCTGGCCAGCACCATTCCCCAGCGCTTCGTGGCCAAGAGCGGGCCGAAAAACCGTGTGGGGAAAATCTTTGTGGACTACCTTCGCAATGGCCCGGCCGCCACCACGGTGTGCGCCTGGTCGGCACGTGCAAGGCCTGGCATGGGCATCTCGGTGCCGGTGGATTGGGGCGAGCTTGACGGCCTGCGCGGCGCTGATCACTGGAACGTGCGCACCGTGCACCAACGGCTGGATCAAGGCAATGCACCCTGGAGCGGTTACGAGGCGGCCGCCCAAAGCCTCACCGCCGCCATGAAGACGCTGAACTACCCCAAGACGACACCTCAAAAACACCCCACTTAACAAGGAGAATTTATGCCAAGAGTGATCTGGAAAGGCGCCATCAGCTTCGGCCTGGTGCATGTGCCTGTGGCCCTGTACCCGGCTTCACAGGAGGTCGGTGTTGATTTTGACTGGCTTGACAAACGCTCCATGGACCCAGTGGGCTACAAGCGCGTCAACAAGCGCACCGGCAAAGAGATTGCCAAAGACGACATTGTGAAAGGCATCAAACTTGACGACGGCGACTACGTGGTGCTGAGTGACGAGGAAATCAAAGCGGCTTTTCCGAAGAGCACGCAGACCATCGAGATTGAAGCCTTTGTCAAAGCCAGCGACATTGCATTCGTTCTGCTGGAGCGCCCTTACTACCTGGAGCCGATTGGCAAGGGCGAGCGAGTCTATGCACTGCTGCGCGAATCGATGCAGGAGGCCGGGGTGATCGGCATTGCCCGATTGGTGATGCACACCAAAGAACACCTAGCGGCGTTGATCCCTTCAGGCGCAGCACTGATGTTGAACACGCTTCGATGGGCGACAGAGATGCGCCCATCCGATGAATTGAATTTGCCAGCCCAGGGCAACGCCTCCACCAGCCTGAAACCGTCCGAGCTGAAAATGGCCGCCCAACTCATCAGCGACATGACCGGGCCGTGGGATGCGGCCGCCTACACCGACAGCTTCAGCGCGGCAGTCAAGGCCCTGGTCAAGCAGAAGGTGAATGCAGGTAAAACGGAGCAGGTCACACCACTCGAAGACGCTACAGAGGTCGCCAATGCATCCAACGTGGTCGATCTGACGGCGTTACTGGCAAAAAGCCTGGAGCGGCGTAAAGCGCCAGAGGCAAGGAGGGCTTCTTCCAGCAAGTCGCCTGCCAAGCCTCCTGTCAAGCCTGCTGCGAAGCCAGGTATCAAGGCAACGGCTAAGCGGGCGACAAAACTTGCGGCCTAGCCTGCGTAGGATTGATCTGACCTCATCTTGGCACGCGCACCAATACACCAACGCGTCTTGTCTGGCAGGAACGGGCCGCATCTGGCGGGAAACTTCACCCAGCCGTAAACACGGTCACTTTCAATCAATCCAGACTTTTTAAGGATACCAACATGGCCTACGAAAAACCTCTCATGACCGGTCTCTTCCCTGATCGGGAAAGCGCCGAACTTGGCTACAACTCATTGTCTGAGCGCGGATACTCCAAGGACGACATCAACGTGGTGATGTCGGATGAAACCAAAAAGCGGCATTTCGCCGCTGCGGGCACCGAAACCGAACTCGGCAACAAAGCCGCTGAAGGTGCTGGTGTTGGCGGCGCGATTGGCGGCACGGTGGGTGCCATTGCGGCGGCAATTGCCGCTGTGGGCACCACCATCGCCATTCCAGGCCTCGGCTTGGTATTGGCCGGTCCGATTGCCGCCGCGATTGCCGGTGCGGGCGCCGGTGCGGCTACTGGCGGTATTGTCGGCGCGCTAGTTGGCTGGAACATGCCTGAAGAGCGCGTGAAAGAGTACGACGAAGGCATTCGCAA
>JANOTO010000264.1:0-1868 GCA_031416395.1 Rhodoferax sp.
GTACAACGGGTGCTGAGAATCCACGCAGCAAGGATGGAATGGGCTCGACGGGAATGTTCACAAACGTCAACGTCTCGCTCGCCTCGGTGAGCACAAAGACGCGTGAATGCGCGCCGGGTGCCGACTCATCCGCCAGTTGCAGCACCATATCCGTACCGTCCGGCCCCACCAGCCCAAGGCCGATGGGGATGACAAACGGCTCGTTGGTTGTAGGAATGGAACTTTGGTTTAGTGTGAGCGAATAGGTTTGCGCTGCGGTGTCGTAACGCCCGGTAGCTGTAACGCGTGGCGTGCCGGCCTGGCTGTACCAGCGCTTGAAATGCGGCAGAAGCCGCGCCAAGTCAGATGCTGGGTTGGCATCCGCAATCGCTTGGGCAAAGTCATCGCACGTAACAGCCTGCCCATCGTGCCGCGCAAAATAAAGCGCCATGCCCTTGGCAAAGCCTTTGCGGCCCATTGGGTCGTTGGCCTCTTCGGTAGCCAGGGTTTGCATCATGCGTACCACCTCGGCACCTTTTTCGTAAATGGTGACGGTGTAGAAGTTGTTGATCTCCAAATAGCTGTTCGGGCGCACTGGGTGGGACATCGGCCCCGCGTCTTCCGGGAACTGGGCGGTACGCAACACGCGTACGTCTTCAATGCGCTTGACGGCGCGGGCTGAGGCTTCGGCGCACAGGTCTTGCGAAAATTCCTGATCACGAAACACCGTCAGGCCTTCTTTAAGGCTGAGCTGAAACCAATCACGGCAAGTGATGCGGTTACCCGTCCAGTTGTGAAAATACTCGTGGCCCACCACACTTTCAATGCCTGAATAGTCGGTATCTGTCGCCGTGGCCTGGTTGGCCAGCACGTACTTGGAGTTGAAGATGTTCAGCCCCTTGTTCTCCATCGCGCCCATGTTGAAGTCGCTCGTGGCGACGATCATGAAGCGCTCCAGATCCAGCGGCAGGCCAAAGCGTGCTTCATCCCATGCGACGGAAGCCATCAGCGAGTTCATCGCATGCTCGGTTTTGTCCAAGTCGCCTGGCCGAACGTAGACCTGCAGCAGGTGTTGCAGACCCGCACGCGAGGTGATGCGCTGCTCGCGGCACACCAACTGGCCCGCCACCAAGGCAAACAAATAGGAGGGTTTCTTGTGCGGATCAACCCACTTGGCGAAGTGGCGGCCATCGTCCAGATTGCCTTGCTCCACCAAGTTGCCGTTGGACAGCAGCACCGGGTATCTGGCCTTGTCGGCCCGCAAGGTGACGGTGTACATCGCCATCACGTCGGGCCGATCCAGAAAATAGGTGATGCGCCGAAAGCCTTCTGCTTCGCACTGGGTGAAGAATGAGTCGCCGCTGACAAACAAGCCCATCAGCTTGGTGTTTTTGGATGGCACGCAGGTGGTGAAAATCTCCAGGTCGAACGACTCCAGGCCTGCAGGCAGGTTCTCCAGCACCAACGAGCTGCCCTCCATCTTGAAGGACGTGCCTTGGCCGTTGACCAGCACGCGAGCCAGGTTGATGTCTTCACCATCCAGCTTCAACGCTTGCACCGCAGCTTGCGGGTTGCGCCGCAAGTTCATGCGGTTCAGAACGCGCGTTTTGGCGGGGTCCAGGTCAAACGTCAAGTCGACCGCGTCGATGAAGAAGGCGGGGGCCGAATAGTCCTCACGGCGCACCACCGTGGGCTCGCCCTGTCCGTCACGCAGTAGCAACATGCAATCTCTCCAAAAAGTTAAGTTCAATCAGTTCGTCAAAATTGCGCACGCTGGCGATGACGTGCGAGCCCGCTAACTCATGAGCGCTGTGGCTGGACAAAATCGCCACGGCCCGCATACCCGCACGCTTTGCCGCTTCAATGCCGAAAGGCGCATCTTCAAACAC
>JANOTO010000265.1:0-7202 GCA_031416395.1 Rhodoferax sp.
GAGCCCTCGGAAGTGGCCGACGTGGTCGCCTGGCTGGCCAGCGACGCCGCAAGCTACGTCACCGGCGAGATCGTGGTGGTGGATGGCGGGCGGATGACGTTGAATTACACGGTGGCGGTTTGAGGCGCATTTAAGCCGATACAGACGCGGTTTTTCGCACAACCACGGCCTCCTTGATCGGCAAATGAATCAACGCCGCTCCCACCGCCAGCACGATGTCGATGTACCAAACCCAGTCAAAACTGCCAGTTGCTTCGAAAATTTTGCCACCCAAATAGGCCCCCAGGAAGCCGCCAACTTGGTGCGTCAGCATGACCACGCCAAACAGTGTGGCTAGGTTTGCCGTGCCGAAAAACTTGGCGACGAGGCCTACCGTGGGCGGCACCGTGCTCAAAAAAGTTAGGCCCATCACAGCGGCAAAGGTCAGCAGCACGGGGCCAGTTTTAGGGGCCAGCAGAAAAACGATTACCGCAATGGCGCGTGAGGCATAGACGAGTGACAACAGTGACTTCATGCGCCAACGCCCCACTGCCCAGCCCATTGCCAGGCTGCCGATAATGTTGAAGAGCCCCAAGAGCGCCAGTGCCCAGCCGCTCCACTGCGTCGGGAGACCACACGATGCGACCACGCCGGGAAGATGCGTACCCAAAAACGCGACGTGAAAGCCGCACACGAAGAAGCCTGCACCCAGCATGAGGAAGCTGGGGTTTTGCAGCGCCGTTTTGATGGCTTGGCCAGCATTAACAGTTTTTTGTGGGGCTGGGCTGCTGCCTGGCACCTCGGCAGGCTTGCCGCTTGCCTTGAAAATGATGGCTGCAGGCAAGGCCAGCAGAACAAACACTGCCAACACCTGCATCGCATTGGCCCAACCCACACCCAACAGCAAAGCGCCCGCAATCGGTGCCAGCAAAAACTGTCCGAACGAACCGCCCGCATTGACCACACCAATCGCCACACCGTGCTTATCAGCCGGAATCATGCGGGCCGTAGCACCCATCAAGACCGCGGGGCCAGCAATGCCTGCGCCCCCCGCAGCAAGCACGCCAATGGAGAAAATCAGGCCCACCGTCGTCGTCATGAAAGGCGTGATGAAGGTGCCAATGGCCACCAGCGCAACGCCCAGCAGCAAGACCTTGACCGCACCATACTTGTCCGCATACGCACCTGCAAAAGGCTGGGTCAAGCCCCAAAAAATTTGCCCAAATGCAAACGCCAGGCTGATGCTGGCCAGCCCCAAGCCCGTCGAGGTGTTGAGCGAGCTTAAAAACAAGCCCATGGTCTGGCGTGTGCCCATCGTCAAGGCGAAAACGCTGGCGGCCGCCAGCAGCACCAGCCAGACGGCGTAACGTTTTTCAGGAAGCCGCGCCGCGTTGTTATTTGTGGATTCAGGGGGCATCGGCGACTTTGTGAATTGCGGGGTTAATCTATTGTCCGTCAATCACCCACTGGCAAGCGGGAGCGGGTGTCGCGGTAAAGTCATGTCTTCAATTCCACAGGACACTCTTCATGCGCCTCCTTCACACCATGCTTCGCGTCGGCAACCTACAGCGGTCGATTGATTTCTACACCCAGGTGCTGGGCATGACGCTCAACAGGACGAGCGAAAACCCATCACAAAAATATTCGCTGGCGTTCGTTGGCTACGGCACTAACCCGGACCATGCCGAAATCGAGCTCACCTACAACTGGGGGGTTGAAAGCTACGAGCCCGGCACCGCCTTCGGACACGTCGCCCTGGGCGTGCCCGACGCGTACGCCGCGTGCGAGAAGATCAAACAGGGCGGAGGCAACGTGACCCGCGAGGCCGGGCCGGTCAAAGGCGGCACCACGGTGATCGCGTTTGTGACCGACCCAGACGGCTACAAGATTGAACTGATTCAGCGAGCCGAGAGCGCGGTGGGTGTCGGATTACGGTAGAGAGGCGCCTGTGAGTCATCTAGCCGCAGATTTACTACATTTGTAGTAAATTTGACGTATTTTCGCTGTTTTTGACCTAAATCGACGAAATTATGAGTCAAATTGGCATCCGGCTCTCGTATAACGTGCGTAATTAGCTATATATAGTATAGCAATTAGAAACGATACCAAAACGATACCAAGCAATTAACGCGCGCTCAAGCCCTCAAAACACGTACACAGCACCAGCTCAATAATCTCTTCATGTGTGTGCAGCTCGCTCATTTTCAGGAATTCCAGCACCGGGTCACAGGCGCGGGCGAAGATGGTGTACAGCACGGCGATGGCGGGCAGCTTGGGGTTTAACGCACCCGTTTTTTGGGCGGATTCAATCCAGCCGCCAAGACGGTCGCTCAAGTCCACCAGGCCGTCCATGTAGTCGCGGTTTTGCATCAGCGTTGCGCGCAGGCTGGAGTTTTGGCTGGGCAGGGACGGCATCTCACCGGCCAGTTTGAGCCCCATCGTCCAGCGCACGACGGCGCGCAGATTGTTCATGGGGGTATCGGCATCCTGCAAAGTTGCCAAAAAGGCCTGCGCACGCCGCATCACAAGCACCATCGCAGCAGCTGCCAGGTCTTCTTTGCTCGGGAAGTGTTTGTACAGACTGGCTTTGGCAATACCTACATCGGCTGCCACTTCATCCACCGTCATCGCCTCAAAACCCTTCTCGGCCAGAAGACGATTGACCGACTGGATGATCGCCACTTCACGGGCCTGGAGCATTTGCTCTTTGAAGGAAACTTTAATGCCGTTGCTGGTTTGCATGGCCGCAGTATAAGTCAGACGGTCACAATAAATCCGCACCACACGTCAAAATACTGTATAGTCTTTAGATGACTAAAGAGTCTCATCTTCTTTTTTGCAACCACTTTGGCGGATCTTCGTGGTGAAGGTCGCAGTTATCGGTTCGGGTATTTCTGGCCTGGCCGCCGCGCACACCTTGCGCGCAGCGGCTGAGGTGACCTTGTTTGAATCAGGCAGCTATTTTGGCGGCCATACGCACACGGTGGATGTCACGCTGCCTACGCCCAACGGCGACATCACGCACGGCGTGGACACCGGGTTTTTGGTGTTCAACGACCGCACTTACCCCGAGTTGATCAAGCTGTTTTCGACGCTGAACGTGACCACTGCCAAGTCTGACATGTCGTTCTCGGTGCAATCGCAAAACTCAAAAAGCGGCGAGCGCATGGAGTGGAGCGGTACGAGCTTGAACGCACTGTTCGCCCAGCGCAGCAACCTCATCAGCTGGCGCTTTTGGCGCATGCTCAGCGACATCCAGCGCTTCAACAGCTTGTGCACCACGGTGGCGGGTCGCGACACGGACATGCAGATGCGCCAAACGGTGGGCGAGTTTTTAATGGAGCACAGATTCAGCAACGAGTTCTGTGATGGCTACTTTTTGCCGATGGCGGCCTGCATCTGGAGCTGCCCCACCGCGCAGATGCTGGAGTTCCCGATGGCCACGATGATCCGCTTTTGCCACAACCATGGCCTGCTGCAAATCACCAACCGACCCCAGTGGTGGACGGTACAAGGCGGCGCCAAGCACTATGTTGAAAAGATCATCTCGAACATCATCGACAAGCGGCTGAACACGCCGGTTCGCGCCATTGAAAGGCTGGAGTCAGAGCTTTCCGGCGAATCCAACTGCCGCGTGCGCATATCGACTGACCATACGCAAGAGTACTTTGATGCCGTCATCATCGCCACCCACAGCGACGAGGCCCTAGCCCTGCTAAAGACTCCTACCCAGCTTGAGCGTACGTTGCTCGGCGCCATCAAGTACCACGCGAACCAAGCTGTGCTGCACACGGATGCCACCGTCTTGCCCACGCGCAAGGCAGCCTGGGCGGCGTGGAACTACGAGCGGGCGGTCGCCGACAAGAGCGAATCCACAGCACCAGCCGTCTGCCTGCACTACCTGATCAACCGCTTGCAACCGCTGCCGTGGTCGCAACCCGTGGTGGTGTCACTGAACCCGTTGCGCGACATCCCTGAACAGCATGTGCTGGGCGAATACGCCTATACGCACCCGGTTTTCGACACCGTGGCCATCAAGGCGCAACGCCAAATACCATGGCTGCAAGGCCAGCAGAACACCTATTACTGTGGTGCTTGGATGGGCTACGGATTTCATGAAGATGGCCTGAAGGCGGGCCAGCTGGCAGCGACACAGTTGCTCAACCATCACGGTCAGACAGCCCCATGAAGACGAGCACCCATGCGCAAACCTTGATCGGTTTCGGGCAGGTTCGCCACACCCGCTTGCGCCCGGCGCGCAACGCGTTCGCCTACGCAACCTACTTTTTGATGTTGCCCATGCGAAGTCTAAGCAGTCGGCGTACTCCGACCGCAGAAGGTAATGACTCATTGGCAATGAACCGATTTGCGCCCATCAGCTTCTATGACTGCGACCATGGCGATGCCCGCGCGCCACAAGAAGGCGGCGCTTTGGGTTGGCTTGACGAGCTGCTGGCAGCGCAGGGCATCAACGACGCGACCGGCGAGGCTTGGCTGCATTGCTACCCCCGCGTTTGGGGCTACACGTTCAAGCCCGTGAGCTTCTGGTTTTGCCACCGCGCACCTAGCGACCAGAGCGGTGCGCTGCGCGCGATCGTGGTGGAGGTCAACAACACCTTTGGCGAGCGCCACTTCTATGTGCTGGATGGTGCCAAGTACGGTGAAGAAATCTCAGCCAACAAAGCCTTTCACGTCTCGCCGTTTTGTGCGGTTGAAGGCGACTACCGTTTTCGCTTCATGCGCACCGAGTCCGTTGGAGGCACAACCTCTCTCACGCGAACGGTTGCCCGCATCGATTACGACGATGCCGCAGGCCCCCTCATCCAAACCAGTGTTAGCGGCGTACTAGAACCGATTACAGCAACGGCACTGCGACGGGCCATGTGGCGCTACCCCGCGATGACCTTCGGAGTTGTCTTTCATATCCACCTGCAAGCAGCAATCCTCTGGTTCAAGCGTGTGAAGTTCTGGCGTAAACCTGCACCGCCCGAGTCCCTTGTTACCCGCTCTCTGTGATGTTGCACAACCTAATCATTTCCATCTCGAAACTATGAACACCGCCACAGCCACACCGCTCGCACTGCCGCAAGACGCGCCGCCTTCCGCCCGCGCTGGCATGAAGCTGCTGCAACGCCTGCGCCACGGCGCGCTCACCCTGCAACTGCCCGATGGCACGGTGCGCCGCTTTGGCGAGCACCCTCACGCCCACGCGAGTGACGGCCAGGCCGGCCCGGTAGCGAGCATGCGGCTGCACAACTGGAACGTGTTTGCAGCAGCCTTGAAGTCAGGTGACATTGGTTTTGCCGAAAGCTTCATCGCAGGCGACTGGGACACTCCAAACTTAACCGAGCTGCTCAAGCTCTTCGGTGTCAACCGCCGCGAGGTGGACGAAATCATTTACGGTACCTGGAGCGGCCGCTTGCTGTTCCGCATCAAGCATCTGCTTCAACACAATTCGAAAGCCAACAGCCGTAAGAACATTCACGCGCATTACGACTTGGGCAACGCCTTTTACACGCAGTGGCTTGATTCGTCGATGAATTACTCCAGCGCGTGGTTTGAGGGGGATTTGACGGCACCGCTGACGCAAGCCCAAAACGCCAAAGTGCGCCGCGCATTGACCGCCGCCAAGGTCTCGGCAGGCAGCCGCGTATTGGAGATTGGTTGTGGCTGGGGTGCGTTGGCCGAAGCGGCCACGGTCGAGTTCAAGGCCAGCGTCGTGGGTGTCACTTTGAGCACCGAGCAACTGGCTTTTGCCAATACGCGGTTGGACAAACTGGGCGTCGCCACCGGCCCTGGGCAAACCGCCGACCTGCGCCTGCAAGACTACCGCGATATTGCCGATGCACCATTTGATGCCATATGCTCAGTAGAAATGGTGGAGGCGGTAGGCCGCGCCTATTGGCCTACCTATTTCCAGGCGGTCAGCCGCCTACTAAAGCCCGGTGGACATGCGTGCATTCAAACCATCGTCATCAAAGACGAGCTGTTTGAGCGCTACCAAAAATCGACCGACTTCATCCAGCAGTACATCTTCCCCGGCGGATGCCTGCCCTGCCCTGCGGAGTTTCGCAATCAAGCTGAAAAAGCGGGCTTGAAGGTGAAAGAAGAATTTGCATTCGGCCCTGACTATGCCGAGACCCTGCGGCGCTGGCGCAAAGCCTTTTTGGAGCACCACGCTCAGATCAAAACGCTGGGCTTTGACGAGCGCTTCATGCGGATTTGGGAGTTTTACCTCTGCTACTGCGAAGCGGCATTTGACACCGGCGACATTGATCTGATGCAGTACACGCTGGTCAAGCCATGAACTTCATTCCCGGTGTTGCGCTGCTGGTGGCGCTTTGCGCGCCGCCCGCCATGGCCAATCAGCCCCCGACTGCACCACCCGTACCGCCCGTAGTCGTCGCAGAAATGAACGACGCGCGCTTTGCAGGACAAGCCAAACTCAGCGTACTGGGGTTTCAAATCTACGACGCAAGGCTTTGGGTGGCGCCAGGCTTCAAAAGCAAGGCTTTTTCAGAGCACGGCTTTGGTCTTGAACTGGCATACCTTCGAAATGTGAGCGGCGAAGACATCGCAACCCGCTCGTTGGATGAAATGCGCCGCTTTGCAACGCTGTCGCCTGAGCAGGAAAAAGAGTGGTTGCGGCAGATGCGCGAGGTTTTCCCGTCGGTTCAAAAAGGCGACCGCCTTGTCGGTATTAATCGGCCCGGCATCGGCACCACGTTTCACTTCAACGGCAAACTCCAGGGCGAAATCCGTGACCCCGAGTTTGCACGGCTCTTTTTCGGCATTTGGCTTTTTGAAACAACTGCCAAACCTTGGATTCGAAAAGATCTGTTGGCAAAGCTGGCGCCGTGAAAACTGACGACGGCATCAACGCGTTTGGCGCAAGCCAGGGCATCCGTTATGGATTTCTGGGGTTTCCGCTGGCATTCTGCGCACTGCCGCTGTACGTGTTGCTGCCCAACCTCTATGCGCGGGAGTATGGTGTGCCGCTGCTCACACTGGGCGTAATTCTGCTCGGCTCACGCTTGTTGGATGCCTTTATTGATCCGTTCATCGGGCGTTGGTGCGATCAGCTTTACGCCCGCTCCATCCGTGCGGTACTGGCCGTTGGCGCGCTCGCCGCATTGGTGCTGGGTGCGGGGTTTTCGTTGCTGTTTTTCCCCTTAACTTTCCAATTTTCGCGCGATCCCAACAGTTTGATCATCGTCACGACC
>JANOTO010000266.1:0-1721 GCA_031416395.1 Rhodoferax sp.
ATGTCTATTTCAAATGCCATGCACCAAGGGTACGCAATATCGGTGCCCGAATCTACCGTTGCACCAGGCTGATTCGCCCTATTTTGGTGCAAATTAGGAGCTTCAATCACCCCAAATTGGCATGGGGATTGCGAGACTTAACGGGTACAACAAATGGAAGTATTGGTGAAAAAATCTAAATTAGTGATGGTCGGCAACGGCATGGCGGGCGTTCGCACCATTGAGGAGCTGATCAAGGTCGCGCCTGATCTGTATGACATCACCGTGTTTGGTGCCGAGCCGCACCCCAACTACAACCGCATTTTGTTGTCGCCCGTTTTGGCAGGCGAGCAGACGCTGGATGAAATCGTCCTCAACTCGTGGGACTGGTACAAAGACAACCACATCGCGCTGCATGCTGGCAAAAAGGTGGTGTCGGTAGACCGGGTCAAGCGCATCGTGCGGGCAGAGGACAAAGATGGCAACGTCACCGAAGAAGAATACGACCGCCTGCTGCTGTGCACCGGCTCGAATCCGTTCATCCTGCCCATCCCCGGCAAAGACCTGAAGGGCGTGATTGCCTATCGCGATATTGCCGATACCAACGAGATGATCGACACCGCCAAAACGCACAAACGGGCCGTGGTGATTGGTGGCGGCCTGCTGGGCCTGGAAGCGGCCAACGGCCTGATGCGCCGTGGCATGGAGGTCACGGTCGTCCATGTGATGCCGTGGTTGATGGAGCGCCAGTTGGACGTGGTGGCCGGCAAGCTGTTGCAAAAGTCACTGGAAGACCGGGGCTTGAAGTTCATGATTGGCGCACAGACGCAGGAGCTTGTGGGCGACGCGAATGGAAGAGTGGCTGCGATCAAGTTCAAAGACGGTGTCGAGTTGGCGACCGACTTGGTGGTGATGGCGGTTGGCATTCGCCCCAACACCGCGCTGGCCGAATCCATGCGCCTGTATTGCAACAAAGGCATTGTGGTGAACGACACCATGCAGACGACGACCGATGCGCGTATCTACAGCGTGGGTGAGTGCGCCGCACACCGGGGCATTGCATATGGCTTGGTTGCTCCGCTTTTTGAACAAGCCAAGGTCGCGGCAAATCATCTGGCTCAATTTGGCATTGGGCGCTATCAAGGCTCGCTCACCTCCACCAAACTCAAAGTGACGGGTATTGACCTGTTCAGCGCGGGCGACTTTCAGGGCGGTGAGGGCACCGAAGAAATCGTGATGAGCGACCCGTATGGCGGCGTCTACAAGAAGCTGGTGATCAAAGACGACAAGCTGGTGGGTGCCTGCCTGTATGGCGACACCGTGGATGGCAGTTGGTACTTCAAGCTGTTGCGCGACGGCAGATCGGTCGCCGACATTCGCGACAAGCTGATGTTTGGCGAATCCAACATCGGCGATGTGGGCCACGAAGGCCACAGCAAGGCCGCCACCATGCCGGATGATGCGGAAGTGTGCGGCTGCAATGGCGTGAAGAAGGGCACCATCTGCAAGGCGATCCGCGAGAAAGGCCTGTTCACGCTGGACGAAGTGCGCAAGCACACCAAGGCCAGCGGCGGCTGCGGGTCTTGCACGGGCCTGGTCGAGCAGATTTTGATGTTCACTGCGGGTGGCGACTATTCCGCCACACCCAAAACCAAAGCCATGTGCGCCTGCACCGATCATGGTCATCAGGCGGTGCGCGAAGCCATCGTCAAAAGCAAACTGCTGACGATTGCCAGCGTGCA
>JANOTO010000267.1:0-5509 GCA_031416395.1 Rhodoferax sp.
CCCGCGTGCCGATCATGGTGGACAGCTCCAAGTGGGAGGTGATCGAGGCGGGCCTGCGCTGCATCCAAGGTAAGGGTATCGTCAACTCCATCAGCATGAAAGAAGGCGTGGAGCAGTTCAAACACCAAGCGAGACTGGTACGCCGCTACGGTGCGGCTGCGGTCGTGATGGCGTTTGATGAAAAAGGCCAGGCCGACACCTTTGCCCGCAAGACCGAGATTTGCCAGCGGGCGTATCGCATTTTGGTGGACGAGGTGGGCTTTCCGCCGGAAGACATCATTTTCGACCCCAACATTTTTGCGGTTGCTACTGGGATTGAGGAACACAACAACTACGCGGTCGATTTCATCGAAGCCACGCGCTGGATCAAGGCCAATTTGCCGGGGGCGAAGGTGTCAGGCGGGGTTAGCAATGTGAGCTTCAGCTTTCGGGGCAACGACCCGGTGCGCGAGGCGATTCACACCGTGTTTTTGTACCACGCGATCCAGGCGGGGATGGACATGGGCATCGTTAACGCGGGCATGGTGGGCGTGTATGACGACCTGGAGCCGGTGTTGCGCGAGCGGGTGGAAGATGTCGTTTTGAACCGCCGACAAGATGCGGGTGAGCGCTTAGTCGAGATTGCCGACAGCGCCAAAAGCGGTGCCAAAGACGAGAGCAAAAAGAACGACTGGCGCGGCACGCCCGAGCATCCTGTGGCGGTGGAGCAGCGCTTGAGCCACGCGATGGTTCACGGCATCACCGACTTTATTGTTGAAGACACTGAGGAGGCCTACCAGGCGCTGCTGAAGGCGGGCGGGCGGCCACTTAACGTGATCGAAGGGCCGTTGATGGCAGGCATGAGTATCGTGGGCGATCTGTTCGGGCAGGGCAAGATGTTTTTGCCCCAGGTGGTGAAGTCGGCGCGGGTGATGAAGTCTGCTGTCGCGCACCTCATCCCCTATATCGAGGAAGAAAAGCGGCAGGACGAAGCGGCGGGGCGCGATGTGCGCACCAAGGGCAAGATCATCATCGCGACAGTGAAGGGCGATGTGCATGACATTGGTAAAAATATCGTCACCGTCGTTTTGCAGTGCAATAACTTCGAGGTGATCAACATGGGCGTGATGGTGCCCTGCCACGAGATTTTGGCGCGCGCCAAGGTGGAAGGGGCAGACATTGTGGGCCTCTCGGGCCTGATCACACCCAGCCTGGAAGAGATGCAGTACGTGGCGGGCGAAATGCAGAAAGACGATCACTTTCGCATCCGCAAAATCCCGCTGATGATTGGCGGGGCCACCACCAGCCGCGTCCACACCGCCGTGAAGATTGCGCCGCACTACGAAGGCCCTGTCGTCTACGTGCCGGATGCCTCACGCAGCGTGGGTGTCGCGCAGTCGCTGCTCAGTGACCAGGCCAGCAAGTACATCGCCGAGCTGAACACCGACTACGACAAAGTTCGCCTTCAGCACGCCAACAAGAAAGTGGTGCCACTGTGGCCGCTGGCCAAATCGCGCCACAACAAGACGCCGATTGATTTCAAGGGCTACGCGCCGACGGTGCCGAAGTTTGTGGGCCGCCGCGTGTTCAAGAATTTCGACTTGGCCGAGCTTTCCAAATACATCGACTGGGGGCCGTTCTTCCAGACCTGGGACTTGGCCGGGCCGTTCCCAGCCATCCTCAAAGACGAGGTGGTGGGCACCGAGGCCGTGCGCGTTTACGCCGATGGCCAGCGCATGTTGAAGCGCCTGATCGAAGGCCGCTGGCTCACCGCGAATGGCGTGATCGGCCTGTACCCCGCCAATAGCGTCAACGACGACGACATTGAGTTTTATACCGATGAGTCCCGCTCAGAGGTCGCATTAACGTGGCACGGTCTGCGCCAACAAGCCGAGAAGCAGGTGATTGACGGCATCATGCGGCCCAGCCGCTGTCTGGCCGA
The DNA here is from genome assembly GCA_031416395.1 of Rhodoferax sp. Classification (GTDB taxonomy): domain Bacteria; phylum Pseudomonadota; class Gammaproteobacteria; order Burkholderiales; family Burkholderiaceae_C; genus JANYCG01. The sequence goes on from JANOTO010000267.1 coordinate 1,922, forward strand.
TTTTGTCGCGCCCAAAAGCAGCGGAGTACACGACTACGTGGGTCTGTTTGCCGTGACGGCGGGCTTGGGTGCTGAGAAGAAAGAGAAGTATTTCCAGGATGACCTGGACGACTACTCCTCCATCATGCTCAAAGCGCTGGCAGACCGCTTGGCCGAAGCCTTTGCCGAATGCCTGCACCACCGCGTACGTACTGATTTGTGGGGCTATGCGGCATCAGAAGCGTTAAGTAACGAGGACATGATCGGCGAAAAATACCAGGGCATTCGCCCCGCGCCCGGCTACCCGGCCTGCCCCGATCACAGCGTGAAGAAGGCCATGTTCGAGCTGTTGCAAAGCGATGAAATCGGCATGAGCCTCACCAGCAGCCTGGCCATGATGCCCGCGGCCAGTGTGAGCGGTTTCTATATCGGCCACCCCGACAGCGTTTACTTCAACGTCGGGAAGATTGGCGATGACCAGCTCAAAGATCTGGCCCAGCGCCGGGGGGTGGCCGAAAATGAATTGCAGCGCCTGCTGGCACCCAATTTATAGTTGAAATTGGCGTTATGAGTTGATTTACCACAAAAGTAGTAAACCTCTACTAAAAATTAACCTGAGAGTTAATTTATGGCCTCGGAATGCAAAAAACAACCAAATTGCTAACGTAATATTGCTTTAGCTCTCGGATAATATGAATTAATAGCTATATAACAAATAGCATGCGAGTGTTGGATGAGTCACTTGATCTACAGACCATGTGATGCCAAGGTCACAACGCCTTTGGGGGTCTGGAGGGTGACGCTTAGATTGGCGGGGCCAGCGAGTACCGCAATGCCCTGCAGCCCTATCGCAGCATAGGCGGCTTGCAAAGTAGCGGCTTGCGGGTGCGTGCAGGTGATGCCTTGCAGCGTCACCCGCGAGCGCGGTAGGCTGTTTCTGGGGTGCAGGCGCATCGGCTCGGCGTCACCGGGCTGGCCCCATTGGATCAATGTCGGCAACATGCCGTTGAACAAACGCTGGCCGTCGTCACGCACTGTGATTTGCCATTGCAGCAAGCCTTTACTGGTGTGCCGGGTGGCGAGCTTGGGTGGCCCACGGTCGATGCCGCAGGCCTGTAGCGCGGCGCAGGCAGCTTGGACATCTGGGGTGTTGACGACAAAGTGCGCCAGGCGCGGCTCAATGGCGACCGCCGCTTGCAAGGCCGCGTCATCCATATCGAACCATCGCTTAGACGGTGTTGCCGCCTGCGGGGTCGCTTTCGGGTTGATGGCAATGATCTCGCAGTAGGCCATCGGGTTCGCAGGCGTCGCAATTTTGAACAAGCGGTTGTGGGTGCCAAAGAGCTTGTGTTCGCCACCAGGGGCCGGGGTGATGCCCAGTGTGGATTCGCACCAGGAAACGCCTTGCGCGAGGTCGGCGGCGATGATAACCAGATGATCGATTGATGATGTCATGCCTGGAATCATAGGCTCACTGTGCCATCGATACAGGTCACCGATTGCCCACCCACCCACACTTGCCCCGCCGCGTCTTGCTCGATGAACACGCGGCCCGCACGGCCCATGCACGTGCCTTGCGCGGCGACGTAGCGTGCAGGCGCCTGGCCATCAGCAATCAGCCATTGCGCTAGACTGGCGTTCAGGCTGCCCGTGACAGGGTCTTCATTGATGCCGATGGAAGCGGCGAAGGCGCGCACTTCAAGCGTCGGCGCGTCGTCAACTTGCTCCTTTTTTTCAGAACTATTAAAGGCCTTTGCCTCTCGGTTTGATCGCGCAATCAACGGCGTTGAAGACTGCAGCTGATCAACGCTCACCACACCAATCTTTTGCCCTAGATTCTTGATCTCCACATGGTTCGGCTGAATTTGCAGCACCGTGTTTTGGCTGTCCAGCAGTAGGCCCAGCCACACTGGGCCGTTGTCCAGCAGTTGTGCTGCAACGATTTGGTGTGCCTTCAAACCCAAGGCTGCGGCCACTTGTGCCAGAACCGTCGGGCTGGGAGCGCTGCGCTTGAGGGGTGGTGCGCCAAATGCGAGGCAGTCACCCTCACGGCGGATTTTGACCAGGCCAATTTGGCTCTCTTGCGTCACAAATTCACGGGCCTGTTGCCGCCCGCCGGCCTGCAGCCACGCGTGGCAGGTGCCCAGAGTCGGGTGCCCGGCAAACGGCAGCTCGCCGCCCGGCGTGAAGATGCGCACGCGGTAGTCGGCTCCCGCTCCTTTAGCCGCGCTGGTGGGCGGCAGCACAAAGGTTGTCTCGCTCAGATTAGTCCATTGGGCAAAGCGCTGCATCTCTTCGGTGGTCAGGTCGCTGCCATCCAGCACCACGGCCAGCGGGTTGCCAAAGTAGGGCGTAGCGGTGAAGACATCAACTTGCTTGAAGGGGCGGGTTTTCATGCAGGGATCGTTCGGTTGTTAGGCGTGATGTGCGAAAGCCTGCCATCGCCATACGATTTCACAATTTCAGAAATGACGATGTGAAAGCTCTTGTACCAAAGCAGGTATTGGCGCTTGGCCTCAAGGTGTTTGGGGTGCGATGAGAATTCTTTCAACGCCGCAAGCGATGTCCAGTAGTAGATGGCGTTGATCTTTTGCCCGTCAGCGGACTTCCAGGTCTCTTGACCCAGATAGCCGTCGGTGGCCTCGGCAGCGGCCTGGATCAGCGCGTCAAGCGTGTGAAATTTGTCGTCGTAAGTGCCGGGTTCAAAGATAAAGGACGCGGTGAACATGCTCACTTGCCTCCCGAGTAGCCTCGAATCGCAGCGGCCAGCGTCGCGATGCCCGCATTGATCTGATCCACACTGGCCGTCACAAACGACAGGCGCAGCGTGCGCGGGTCGGCGTTGTCGGCATAGAAGGCCGCGCCGGGAACGAAGGCGACGCCTTTGTTCACCGCTTTGGGCAACAGGTCTACAGCGCTCATGCCTTCGGGCAGGCGCGCCCAGAGGAACATGCCGCCGACGGGTTTGTTCCACGTGATGTCGACGCCCTTCATCTCGCGCGTGAGTGCTGCCAGCATCGCATCACGCTGTGATTTGTACAGCGCGCGAATGGTCGGCACGTGGCGATCCAGAAAACCGCCTTGCATGACTTCGGCAATCATGCGCTGATTGAAGCCAGGGCTGTGCAGATCGGCCGCCTGCTTCGCTTGCAAGAGTTTGGGCATCAACGCAGGCGGGGCCACCATAAAGCCCAGACGCAGACCAGGTGCCAGCACTTTGGAGAACGAGCCCAGATAAACACAGCCCGCCGGGTTGCGTGCGGTCAGCGGCAGCGGTGGCGGTGCGTCAAACCACAAGTCGCCATAGGGGTTGTCTTCAACGATGGGCAGGCCCAACTCGGCAGCGAGTTGCGAGAGCGCCGCGCGGCGCGCCTCGCTCATGGTGCGCCCGGTTGGGTTTTGGAAATTCGGCAGCACGTAGAGGAACCTTGCGCCTTTGGCCTTGGCTGTCAAATCGTCCGTCAGCACGCCCTCGTCGTCGCTGGCGACGCTCACCACCAGCGGCTCCATCGGCGTGAAGGCCTGCAGCGCGCCCAGGTAGGTCGGCGTCTCGACCAGGATGCGGCTGTCCGCATCAATCAACACCTTGGCGATCAAGTCCAACCCTTG
>JANOTO010000268.1:0-2986 GCA_031416395.1 Rhodoferax sp.
GGCGGCCCTGCACGGTGGCGGCAATGCGCTGCACCGCGAGTTCTGCGCGCACCCGCTCTCGCAATTGCTGCACCGCCAACTCACGATCCACGCGCTTGGCATCGAGCAAAACGGCGACGCTTTTGTAGGTGTCCGGCTCCAGAAACCGGAACGACAGGTCTTCAAGCTCCCATTTGATCTCCCAGATACCCAACCGATTGGCCAAGGGCGCGAACACTTGCAAAGACTCGCGTGCCAGGCTGGGCGACACGGGCAGTTTGGTTGCCGCAAAGTGGCGCAGCGTTTGCAGGCGCGAGGCCAGGCGCAGCATCACCACGCGCAGATCCTTGGAGAAGGCCAGCAGCATCTTGCGCACGTTCTCAGTCTGCGCGGCCGCGGTTTGCGCCATCGGTATCGCACTGGACAAGCGCCCCTCATTTGCATGCGCAGCACGCGCCATGCGCTGAACTTTGACCAGCTTGTTGGTCTCCACAGCCAGCGCCGCCAAGTTTTCGCCAAACGCCTTTGCAATCACGTCAGCGGGCTTATTCAGATGCTCGCAGGCGTAGACCAAATAGCTCGATGCCTGCATCGCCACCGAGCCGCCGATGGCTTGCAGGATGCCGCGCACCGCATCGGCATGGGCCAGCGTGTTCTCGCCCGTGTCAAGCGTCTCTTGCGCGATCAACGGCTCAGCAAAGGCCCGGGCGCGGTCGATCTCAGCCTGCTCTGTCGTCATGCGCTAAACGACTTGCATCGCTTGATGCGGCAATGCGGGCAGCCTGATGCAGATGGCCTGGCCCGCACCCACGACACCGCCTTGCAGCACAACGCCCATCACGCCGGATTTGCGGATGAGCTTGCCGTCGCTGCTTTTGCCCAGCACCGCTGCCATCAGGCCGCGCTTGAAGTTGTCAATCTGCGCGCAAGGGTTGCGCAAGCCAGTGAGCTTGATCACGGCCTCGTCGCCCAAGTGCAATTCTGTGCCTTCAGGCAGCGCCAGCAGGTCAATGCCGTGCGTGGTGATGTTCTCGCCCATGGCTCCGGGCATCACATCAAAGCCCCTGGTGCGCAGCTCATCGAACAGCTCGTCATGCATCAAGTGAACCTGGCGCAGGTTGGGGGCAAACGGATCCTTCGCCACGCGCGAGCGGTGCTTGACGGTGATGCCGCAATGCGCATCGCCCTCGACGCCGTGGCCCTCGATCAGCCTGATGGTGTTTGCCTCGTCCTTGGAGAAATGATGGCCACGGCTGCGGTGGACGGCGACAACTTGAGTTTGCATGTTCTTCATTTTTGCTATTTTATATATAGCACATAAGCTATATGATCCGAGAGCCAGAGGCAAATTTTGTTATAAATTTGACGTTTTAAGGCATTTTTGAGCCATCAATTAACCTACAGGTTAATTTTTAGACAGCAAAAAGTCAACCACAGTCTGCACCTGGTCTGGCGCAATCAGCGTGGGTGCATGGCCCACGCCTTCAAACTCGACCAGGCGTGCGTTGGGGCCGCGCTGCGTCATGGCCAGCGCCGTCTCGCGTGAGAGCAAATCTGAACTGGCACCACGCAGCAGCAGCGTTTGCGCTTTGATGTTGTCATGAATCTGCCACAGCGCTGCCTCGCCTTGCGCGGCTGCCTCTTGCGTGATGCTGCGAAACGGCACGGCGATGGCGGGGTCGTAATGCAGCGCGACACCCCCTTGCACGCCGCCTTTTTCATCCGTCATCGGCTTGACCATGTGCTTGGACAGCGCCAGCCACTGCTCGGGCGTGTGCGGGCCAAAGCTGGTGGAGATCGCCCACATCGCCTGTGCGGCCTGCTCCAGCGACGCAAAGCGTGGCGCGTTACCCAGGTATTGGCCGATGCGTTGCAGCGCCTGCCATTGGATCGTGGGGCCAACATCGTTCAACACCAGCTTGCGCACTGGTACGGGCAGCGGCAGATTTGGCTGGCCGCAAATCACCATGCCAATCAGGCCGCCCATGCTGGTGCCCACCCAGTCCAGCGTGGTGGGTTTGAGCTGGGCGAGCAGGGCCAGCATGTCGGCGGCGTAGCTCGGAATCTGATAACCCATGGGGTCTTTGAGCCAATCGCTCTTGCCGCGGCCCACCACGTCCGGGCAGACGATGCGCACCGCACCGTCAGCCTGTGCCACCAGCGCCTGGGCCAACACGTCAAAATCTCTCCCCTGGCGCGACAGGCCATGCACGCAGACGATGACATGGCTGGCATCTGGATTGCCCCATTGCCAGTAAGCCATGCGATGGCCGCCCGAAGCATCCGGGCAATCGACAAAATTCAAAATGGGTTCATTCATAGGTTGCAGTCAGAGCAGTAGATAATTTCCCTGATCGTAATTCATCAACCCGAAAGAAAGACCCATGCTCAAAGGTAAAACAGCACTCGTCACCGGTTCCACCAGCGGCATTGGCTTAGGCATTGCCAAAGCCCTGGCGCGACAGGGGGCCAATATCGTGATGAACGGTTTTGGCGATGTCGATGGCCCCAAGGCTGAGATCGCCGCGCTGGGCGTGAAAGTGGCGTACCACGGCGCCGACATGAGCAAGCCCGCTGAGATCGCCGAGATGATGGCCTTTGCGGCCAAACAATTTGGCCAAGTGGATGTCTTGGTCAACAACGCGGGCATTCAACACGTCGCGAAGATTGAAGACTTCCCCATCGAGAAGTGGGACGCGGTGATCGCCATCAATCTCTCCAGCGCCTTCCACGCCACACGCTTGGCCCTGCCCGCGATGAAGAAGGCCAACTGGGGCCGCATCATCAACATTGCGTCGGCGCACGGGCTGGTCGGTTCACCCGAGAAATCAGCTTACGTGGCCGCCAAGCATGGGATTGTGGGCTTAACCAAAGTCACCGCGCTGGAGAACGCCACCACGGGCGTGACCTGCAATGCCATCTGTCCCGGTTGGGTGCTGACGCCGCTGGTGCAGAAGCAGATCGATGCCAAAGCCGCCGCGCAAGGCATCAGCGTGGATGCCGCCAG
>JANOTO010000269.1:0-7813 GCA_031416395.1 Rhodoferax sp.
TTGATGCGTGGCGCAGACGATACGCACGTCCACCGGGATTTCCTGGCGGCCACCGACGCGCTCAATCGTTCGCTCTTGCAGAAACCGCAGCAGCTTGGCCTGCAGAGGAAAAGGCAGGTCGCCAATTTCGTCCAGCATCAAAGTGCCGCCGCTGGCCATTTCGATTTTGCCGAGAGTGGTCTTCGCAGCGCCAGTGAAGGCACCTTTTTCGTAGCCAAACAGCTCGCTTTCCAGCAAATTCTCAGGAATTGCAGCGCAATTAATGGCCACAAACTTGCCACCGCGCCGGGGTGAAGATTGATGCAGACCGCGAGCCAGCACCTCTTTACCGGTGCCGCTCTCGCCCAACAGCATCACCGTGGCGTTGCTTGTGGCCACCTTCTCGATCGTGCGGCAAATTTTCAGCATGTCGGGGTCACGCGTCATCAACCCCGCCAGGGCATCGGGCGGCTGCAGGGACTGCAAGCGCTTGTTCTCCCGCTGCAACTCGTACAGCCGGAATGCGCGATCAATCGTGAGGTTTAACAGCTCCGGCTCGAACGGTTTGGCAAAGAAATCATAAGCACCTAACGCCACGGCACGCAGGGCATTGGCTTGATCGTTCTGGCCGGTCAGCACGATGACTTTGGTGTCTGGCGCAGCGGCCAGAATTTGCTCCAGCAGCTTAAAGCCCTCAGAGACAGAATCGGCATCAGGCGGAAGGCCCAAATCCATGGTGACGACGGCCGGGTTGTGCCTGCGCAACTGAACCAATGCGCTTTCGCGGTCATCAGCGGTGACGGTCTCAAATTGATCGAGCGACCACTTGATTTGCTTTTGCAACGCCAGGTCGTCTTCGACGATCAGCAGGGAACGCATTTTTTCAGAGATCATTGGGGTTCCAGCATGTGCAAGTCCGACTCATTTTGAAGCTCAAAGAGCGGCAGCAGTATTGTCACCTTGGTTCCCTGGTTGAGCTCGCTGTCCACTTCGATTTTGCCGCCAAGCTCCTGAACGTACTGAAAGCTTTCATAAGCGCCTATCCCCATGCCTGCCTGCTTGGTGGTCTGGAAAGGCTTGAAGAGTCGGTCACGGATGAATTCTTGCGACATGCCCTGGCCCGTGTCCGCCACTTCAATGCGCGCCTGGCCGCCCTGACGGCCCAAAGACAGGCGCACCCTACCCCCCGTCCCGGTCGCATCAAACGCGTTTTGAACCACATGGCCGATGATGCGCTCCAGCCGCTCCTCGTGGCCCCGGGTGCCGATGCGGTGAATGATTTCAACTTCGAGTTTGCGGCCCCGCCCTGCTGCAGTAGCTTCTATGCGATCCACAATCTCACCCAAATTGACGCCCACAGCAGTCCCAGGCGGGGTGGCGCCTTCGCGCAGTTGCAACATCAACTGGCGCATGCGATCCAGCGAGTTTTCGACCGTCAACAGCATATCTTGCTGAAACTCGGGGTTTTGGCTATGCCGCTGGGCGTTCTTCATCATCAACGACAACTGGGTCACGATGTTCTTCAGATCGTGCACGACGAAGGCGGACATGCGGTTGAATGCGTCAAACTTGCGCACCTCCAGCAGTGCCTCGGTGGCCTGCATTTGGGCCAGAAAACTGGCGGCTTGACGGCCTGCAGTTTTAAGCAAATCGTTGACCTCCCAATTCACCTCCAGACGCGTTCTGGCTCGGGCCAGCACCACGAAACCAATCATCTCTTCGCCGACGTTCAGCGGCACGATCAACCAGGCCTGTTCAATCTCCTGAAGCCAGGAAGGCAAGGCCAACTGGCCGTAGCGGCGCGGTGAGGACCGAAACTCTTCAAGGTTGATGACCCAGCCGCTCGATACCATGAACTGACACAGCCCGGAGGCGGAGTCCTCTTTTTCAAGCGCCTGCGCCAGGTTCCAGCGGGCGGTTTGGCTGAAGCTGGATTCGCCCCGGCTTTTCATCCACAGTCCACCACCCGGGCTCTCCAGCAGATCAGCCAGGCCACGCACCACTTGCTGCCCCATTTCCTGGGGGGAGTTTTGGCTGGAGAGCGTCTTGGTGAAGCGCAACCATTCTTCACGGTAGTCGTAGCGGTACCTGAAAAAGTGCTTGCCTACAAACACCCGCAGCTTGGCGCGAACTGTGCCTGACAGCGCCAGAATAATCAGCATCAACAAGCCAAAGAACACCAGCGCCAATTGCAACGCCCTGCCCCACTCGCCACCAAAATAGCGAACGTAATAGCCCACGCCGGAGACAAAGATCAGATAGATGCCTGCAATCAGCAGCGTGGCGGAGTGAAAGGCGGCTTTGCGTGAAACCTGTATTTTCGATATCCAGTCACTGCGCCGGGTGCTGGCCAGCAGCAGCAGCGGCACCATCAGCGTGTGCACCGCCCCCCGGATGCTGACTGCATCCGTATCGACACTGTTGAACAGCACGGCCTGCGAGTAAAGGTAAAGATCAAACAGGGCCGCCCCAGCAAGCGCCAGGCACAGTGGCTTGACGTTCCACTGCGAGCCCTCGGTCACATTGCGAAAGAGCTGCTCGACCAGCATCAAGACAAAAACTGGCAGGGCCATCGAGCTGAAAAGCACCAATCGGTAAGCCTCAGCAGGAGAGCCCAAACCCAGAACTGCATAGAGCCTCGCAAACAGCCCAAACGCAACCAGCACCGCTGCGAAAGGCACCATCCAAGCCATGCCAGCAGGCATTACCCCATCTCGGGCAGGGACCAGACCGTCGCGACTGGTTTTGAAAAGCAGCAACAAAAAAGTGTACCAAGCGGCATACCTGAGCAAATCGGCAAGCTCGCCCAGCAGCGCCAACAGCGGCAGGTCCGTGGTAAAAAAAGCGAGCGTCAACCAACCCCAGAGCGAACAGAAAAGCACCGCACAGACCAGAGACACGCGAGGCCACTCACGCGGCGCTTTACCGTATCCCTGAACCAGCAAACGAAGCGCAAGCGCCAAGTAGGTGACTCCCACCAGCCCATAGCTCCAGGCGGTCAGCAAGGCGGTTCCGCTCTCCATACTGCGAGCCTGACGCTACTGCGCGCCCTTGCCCGTCAAGACCACGCCCACGGTCTCAAACAGCACCACCAAGTCCAAGAACCAGGTGTGGTTCTTGACGTAGTACAGATCGTATTGAAGTTTTTCGGCCGAGTCTTCCATGGTGGCACCATAGTGGTAGCGCACCTGTGCCCAGCCGGTAAGACCGGGCTTGACGCTCAGGCGCACGGCGTAATAGGGAATCTCCTGCGTGAGCTTGTCGACAAAGAATGCGCGCTCCGGACGCGGGCCGACCAGGCTCATATCGCCCGCGAGCACGGATATCAGTTGCGGCAGCTCGTCAATGCGCAGTTTGCGGATGATGCGGCCCACTCGGGTGACGCGGTCGTCCTGCGCGCTGGCCCAGCGCGGTGTGCCATCTTTTTCAGCATCGGTGCGCATGCTGCGAAACTTTACCACGCTGAAAAGACGCCCATTCAGACCCACGCGCTCTTGCAGGTAAAGGACTGGCCCACCACTCTCCAGCAGAATGAGAATGCCAGTGATAAGCATGACGGGGGCGGAAACAAGGATCAACGCCGTGGCAAACACAATGTCAAAAACGCGCTTGACCAAGGTTCGAACCAAGCCCTGGTTGAAGCCTTCTCCAAAAATGAGCCAGCCGGCATTGACCGAGTCCAGCCGGATTTGACCCAGTGTTTTTTCAAAATGGGTCGCAATGTCCACCACGCGTACGCCGTGCAGCTTGCAGTCCAGCAACTCGCGCAAGGGCATGCTTCCGCCACGGCGCTCGGCCAAAGCGACGACGATTTCGTCCACCTGTTCGTCGATGACGATATCGGTCAGCGACTTGTCGGGCGTCAAAACGCCCCAGGCGGAGACCTCGGTTACCGCTTCATTGGGGCCTGCGAAGTAACCGACAAGGTCAACGTTGGGGTCGGACTTTTTCAATGACCGCCCCACCAGCTTGGCGCGCGTGCCCGTGCCAAAAATCAAAATCCGCTGACGCACCATCGACTGCGTGCTGGAGTGCGCCGCATAAACGCGATGCGCCAACACGAGAATGATGCAGACCGAGACAACCATGGCAAAGGTTTTGCGATCCGTCCACTGCAAGGGCACGATGCTGAAAATGGCGTAAGCCAGTGCCAGCGTCAGGGTCAGCGACAACACGGCGCGGGACCGTGACTGCCCGACCGAGCGGCTGTGCACCCGCTGATAAAAGCCCAGCCCCGAGTTGATGGCCAGCATGCCTACCGCCAGCAGCAGCGAGCAAGTGACGGCCAGCGACAGCGCTGAGCCGAAGTCCCTCACCAGCGACATGATCGACAGGATGACAGTACCCGAGACCAGCCCCAAATCCAGGAACACCTGCAAAAGCGTGCGCCTGCTCAGGTAATGGTTGAATATTTTGATCACGCAGTGATTTTCTGGCTAATTTTACGGATGGTACACGTCGAAACGACGTTGATTTGAGCCCATTTTGGACATCCGTCCAAGGTCAGATTTCACACAACATCTCATTGAATTTTCCCATTGTTAAGCAGATCATGAGGCAGATGGCGGCACATTTGAACCGAGAAAAACAAGAGCAGGAACACAAGAAAAGCAATACGCGGCACGTCCATCCAACTGCTGACCAGGCCAATCATCGCGGCCCCCACCAGCGAGGCCGCCAGATACCACGCAAGGCCCTGGCCTTCGATTGATGCGCGAGCCAGACCCCAGAGCCCCAACAGCACGGCGGCGACCACCAGCATTAAACCCGCCAAACCTCGCTCAATCAGCAACTCCATATAAACATTATCAATGTGCCACGGTAGATAGTAGCTATGCGATGATGAAAACCAGTTTGACAGACCGTGGGAAAAATCACCGTTTTTAAGAATTTCCTTGCCACCAACGCCGGCCAGCCTGATGTTCAGTCCGACTTTTTGCAGTGCCAAGACACCACCTGCATTGATCACGGAGATTGAAAACACGCCAAAACGCGGCAATAGACGGGTCGACAAGGGGTTGACCGACGATGGGCCGGTCGGTAACGGGCCAGCATCTGGCGCTTGCGCGCGGCCTCGAAGGGGGATGGAAAGTGTCTGCCATTGACCCTCTGGCATCGGGCGGATTTTGATGAAGCGGTAATGACAGTTTGCCTCGTAGATCAGGTGTTTTTCGCAAACCGTCACGCGCAAATCCGACTCAGTTTGCGCGCGGGCGCGCAGGCTGACTGAATAGGCTGCGACTTTTGAATATTCGACCCGTTGCGTCAATGAAAACATGCCGCCCAGCTCGGGGTTGGAAGCGGGTCCGGCCAACGTGATTTGGTAGGGACTGGCGGCTTGGGTGGAGTCTGGCACTGAGCTTGCACCCCTTGCGCCTGCGACAGGCGCACCAAGTGGCTCGCGGGCGTTCAGGCGAACCGAGCCCGAAAACTCGGTCTCTGGGCTGATTTGGGCGTAATTGGCGGGCAGGCGGCCCAAGCCTTTGCCAAAAGCCCAGTCCATCGGAGTCTCCAGCAGATTCAGGCCCCGCGTCCAGTGTTCGACGCGGCCGTCCAGATCATCTTGCGCGCTGGCCAGGCGCTCGGCCATGAAGGTGCCGCCGAACAACACACCCAGCACTTCTGATACCAGCAACAGAGCTAAAACCACCCCGGCTTTGCCGCGCCAGCCATAGCCGCTCAATCGCATGACCGCCTTGGTAGTTGCGTTGCGCAGGCTGAACCGCCACTTGCGTGCCCAGGCGCCGAGGCCCAACATAATCAACGGGAGCAGCACCGCAACGTAAACACCCCGCGAGAACGTGGTGAGCACGGCATAGCATGTCAATACCGCCAGCAACGCCAAAACCGCCCACACCGCAGGGCGGCGGGTTGACCACAGCGCCCAGGCCAGGAACGGCGTGGCAATGACCAGATACGCATCAATCGCCGCGCCACCTACGTGCATTTCCCAGAACAGCGCCGTCGTGCGGTAGCGGGTGGAAAACTCCAACCAGCCGGGGTATGCCGCGCGCTCCCACAGTGCGACCAGCGTCACCAGACCCAACCCTACCAGCATGCCGCTGGCAAACAGTCGCTGCGCGCGCAGTCGTGACGCTTCTGTTTGCATCTCCAACGCCAGCAGCGGCGCAAAAAGCAGGGCGAACACAAGACTTTTGGCGATGCGCAACACATTCCAGACCGACTCGTAAGTCAGCGCCTGGCTGCCGGCGAATGACGCATCAACTTCAGCGCCCCAAAAGCCTGCTGAAATCAGCCCTCGCGGCAGCGAAACGGCAGTCGCCGCTACCAGGGCGACCATTAGCCATGCAAAACCGTTCAGCCTGGCACCCTTCGGCTCGGTAACCGTGGGCAACTGACCCGCTACGCCTCGAATCACGCTGCGCGCATAGCCGCCCGCCAAGGCACCCAGCAGCAGCAAATCGAACTCATCAAACGCCTGCCAGCCTGTCCATGGCCAAAAATTCAAAAAAGGCAGGCACGCGGGTACAAAAAACAGCCAAAACCAGGGCCGCCACGCCACCACCACGACCCAGATATAAAACAGCGCCAAGGCAAACGCGGGCCACAGCGGATGCTTCAATGCCAGCGCGAGGCCTGATATCAAACAAAGTAGCGCCAAAGCCAAGTGAATAAAGCCTTTGGGAGCTGACACAACGCCGTAGAACGTCAATGGATACGACCGGTTTGGAGCGGACTGTGGTGGAGTTTTACGACAGAAAACAGAAATAAATTAACCCCCAGGTTAATTTTCTCGTCAAAACCGTGTAAAAAGCCTATTTTCATAATAAAATAAGGCCCTAGCTCTCGTATATATTGCATAGTCAGCTACGCAATACATAGCAAATGGGTTTGCCCGCCCTATCCAACCAGCACCTCGACACAGGCCGGATGCCCCAAAAACCCCTGCGGACTGGCACTAATTCCGTAGGCCCCGGACTGGAACACCACCGCCAGGTCGCCGACCTGCGCCACAGGCAAATTCATCCGGTCGGCCAGCAAATCCAGCGGCGTACATAGCGGCCCGACCACGGATGAAATCTCACGCTCGCCCTCACCCTCGCCCGCACTGGCCGTGCGGCTGATGGTGACAGGGTAGTTCTTGCGCACCACCTGGCCGAAGTTCCCCGATGCCGACAGGTGATGGTGCAAGCCCCCGTCAGTCACCAGATAGACCTGCCCGCGCGAGACTTTGCGATCCACCACCCGTGCGACGTAAACACCCGCCTCGCCGACCAGATAGCGGCCCAGCTCGATCACAAACTCGGCTTGCGGCAGCTCGGTTTTGGCGCGACTCAGGAGCTCGCCCAAGTTGTCGCCGATGGGCACCAAGTCAAACCGCTGCTCGCCCGGAAAGTACGGAATGCCAAAGCCACCGCCCAAATTCAAGAACTTGACCGGCAGCGGTGCATCCTGCGCGAGTCGAACCGCCAGGTCGAACGATTTTTGCTGTGCCTCGCAAATCGATTCAGGCCGCAAGTTTTGCGAACCTGCAAACAGATGAAAGCCTTCAAACGCCAAGCCTGCGCGACCGATCGTGGCCAGCAATTCGGGCATCTGCTCGGTGTCCACACCAAACTGCTTGGGGCCACCGCCCATCTTCATGCCTGAGCCTTTGAGTTCGAAGTCAGGGTTCACTCGCACTGCAACCCTTGCCGGCAGGCCGAGTTCTTGGGATATCGCCTCCAACGCGCCGATTTCGCGAAACGACTCAACGTTGATCAGCACCTTGGATGCGACCGCCTGACGCAGCTCGGCATCGCGCTTACCCGGCCCTGCAAAGCTGACCTCAAGCGGGTTGGCGCCGCAATCCAGCGCCACTTTGAGCTCACCC
>JANOTO010000270.1:0-6874 GCA_031416395.1 Rhodoferax sp.
ACTGACCACGCGCCGCTCATCAAAATGTATCGCCGCGCCCGCGCGCTCAAAGGCGTGAAGAAGATTTTGATCAGCAGCGGCCTGCGCTACGACCTGGCCGTGCAAAGCCCCGAGTACGTGAAGGAGCTTGTGACGCATCACGTCGGTGGCTACCTCAAAATCGCGCCAGAGCACACTGAAGCTGGTCCGCTCACCAAGATGATGAAGCCCGGCATCGGTAGCTACGACAAGTTCAAAACGCTGTTTGAAAAGTACAGCGCAGAGGCGGGCAAAAAGCAGTTTTTAATCCCATACTTCATTGCCGCCCATCCCGGCACAAGCGATGAAGACATGATGAACCTGGCCGTCTGGCTGAAGAAAAACAGCTTCCGCGCTGACCAGGTGCAAACCTTCTACCCCAGCCCCATGGCCACTGCCACGGCGATGTACCACACCAACAAAAACCCCCTGCGCAAAATCACGCGGGACAGCGAGACGGTAGACATCGTGAGAGGCGACAAACGCCGCCGCCTGCACAAAGCCTTTCTGCGCTACCACGATCCCAACAACTGGCCCCTGCTACGCGAAGCGCTAAAAGCCATGGGCCGCGCCGACCTGGTCGGCAATGGCAAACATCACCTGATCCCAACGTTTCAGCCGCTGGGGGATGGGGGGTATCAGAGTGCGAGGAAGAAGAACTCGACGGCGGCGCCGGTGAAGGCTTCGCAACCTGTCAAAGGCCGGATTTTGACGCAGCATACGGGGTTGCCGCCGCGCAAGCAGAAATAGCTCCCTGGCTACCGGTTAGTTTTTTTCGCCTTCAACGGCAGAATTTCTTGGGCAATATCAAGCGCTGAAAACTCAGGATCTTTGTGTACCAGCGTCGCACCAGCGAGTTCCGCAGCCGCCGCAATCCATGCATCCGCCACGGACAGCGGGTAACGCGCCTTGACCGATGCAGCCGCTTTCAGCAGTTCGGGCGTTTCGTGAACCCAGGTGATGGGCAGCGCCAAACATTGCTCATAGGCCAAGTTCGCGTGGGCCTCGCTCTCATCACGCCACACGCGGTACATCAGCTCCATCAGGCTCATGAAACAGCCCGAGCATTCACACTTGCGGTTTTGCGCCAATGCCAGCAACTCGGCGACCCGATCGGCACTGGGTTCATCGTCACGCAAGGTCAGGAGCGCCGAGGTGTCGAGCAAATACTTTTTCATTGATCGCGCTTACTTTTCGGCTTTGGCGTCAAGCCTTCGCTGCGCGATCAGACGGGTGGTGGCACCTCCCAATCCCTGCCCGCGAAACGCGCTGATGGGGTCAGCCCGCACAGGGATCACGCGAATGCCGTCTGCATCTGCCAGCCATTCGAGTCGGTCTGCCGGGCTCAGATGAAACATCTTGCGAATCTGCGCTGGTACGACTGTTTGGCCGCGTTCGGTGATGGTACTTTGCATGGGCGCTCCTTGAGGTTGAATTATTTTATCCATAAAAAAATAATTCAACAAAAAAATGTTCAAACCATCCGCGCAAACCACTCCTGCACCTCACGGTCAAGTTCGTCTTTGTCGCGGTAGTGTGTTTTTGTTGTCAGCAGGTCGTCGATGTTTCACCAGCGCATCGTCATGCCGTCAACAGCTCAATGCTAAAATGCTACGTAAAAAATAGCAAACTATTTATAGTATCCGAGAGCTAGAGGTCTAAAATGTTAGTAATTTAGCCATTCAAGCCCACTTTTCAATGAAAATTAACTTTTAGGTTAATATTTTGAGAAATTTTACTACTTTTGTAGTAAGAGCCGCGAAAACGGGATCAGGGCAACACGTCCTTGATCGCCCGGTGCCACACGGCTGCGAGCTTGCCCCAACCCTGGCGGTTGGGGTGAATCTCATTGAGCCAGTCCTGATCACTGCCCGTGCTGCCCGCAGCCGCAGGAATCAAGGTGTTCACGGTGGGAACTAAATGAACCGTTGGCCGTGCGGCGGTCCAACCCGCCACGGTGGTTTCGATATTGCGGAAGATGCTGCCCGTCAGATCCGGCCAAAGCGCCTTTGGGATTTTGTTCTTCTGGTACGCCTCAAAAAGCCAGGTGCGGCCACCGCGCGAAGCCGGTGCGTTACGTGCCGTTGGCGTGTCATAACCATTGAGGAAGATCGGAATGTCGGCGTACTGGCTGCCCTGCACCAGGTTGTACAAGTCGCGAAAACTCGGGTCCAGCCATTCGTTGACGAGAGCCGCCACGGCATCCGGACGCACACAATCATGACCGCTCGCTGGTACGGGTTGGCCCGCAAGGTTCTTCAATATGCCCAGGCCTGGGTCGGTGTCGCGTGCAGCATCAATGAAGTCGTTGCCGCCCACGCTGAGCAAAATCGCGTCGAATTTCCAGCCCATCGGAGTCGTGAGCCACTGCCTGAAGTCATGCCCCATGCAATCGCGGATACGCCGCAGCGTGTCGCCAAAGCGTGAGAGGTTGATGAACAGCACATCCTCGTGCCGTGCGTCGAACTCGGGCGCCAGCCGCTCCAGCAAAGAAGGCTTGAAGGCTGAGCTGCGATCCATCCACGAGTCGCCCTCGACCAGAAATTGGTACTTGAAGTCGTGGGGATTGAGCTGCCCGGTGTCGAGCAAACCCGCGAAGTCGCCGGAATTGACTACTCTGCTGGCCATCGTGTTTCTCCTTGTGCGTTGGATGGCTCAATCCTAGCCCCGCGCAGCCCCCGCGTCATCCCCCAATTTGATGATGGCGGGCAAGAATCGTCAAGTCATGGTGTGCATGGGGATGTCTTTCGCAACCGCCAGAGCGTCCAGCTCCTTGCGCGTTTTCGAGAGATAAAACGCCGCCACACCCGAGTGCGTGGCGGGTGCGAACATCGTCAGCATGCCGCTTTGCGCAATGCCTGCTGCGGCACACAGGGATGCGGCGAAGTGCGGCTCCAGCGCGGCCACGGCCACCCGCCCGTCCTTGCACGGGTAGACGCGATAGCCTGCATGGCCACCTCCCACACTGCCGCCAATGTCGTTCTTGCCGTTCGCACCGGGCGGGCGTGTGAGGCCCCAGGTGCGCGGTAGCGCGAGATAGGCTGCGGCATCTGACAACGCCACTTCCAGGAATACGCCTGTGCCCTTTGCGCTATTTTTTTGAATCATCACCGCCTTGAGCACCGCCTCCGATGCCATCAGCGAGCCACCCATGTCGGCGTACAGCGTGGGCGGCAAATCCAGCCCACTGACCAGTCCGTTGTCCGCCAAGTAAGTCAAGTCATGCCCCGGCTCTTCGGCGCGCGCGCCAGGTGCACCCACGATGGCCACTTGCGACAGCGCAGGGTACAGCGTGTGCAACGCCTTCCATTCGAGCTTCAATTTGACCAGGGCTGACGGGCGAAACGAGGTCAGCAGCACATCGGCTTTGGCCAGTTCGCGATGCAGGGCTTTTTGCCCCTTCTCGGTTTTCAAATCAGCCGTCACCACGCGCATGCCTTCGTGCAACTGTGCGTAGGTGGATTTGTTGTAGTAGCCCATCGGGTCGCCGGGCGTGCCCGGTGGCATTGATGACGGTGCAGGCGGCTCCAGCTTGACGCAGGTGGCCCCCATCTGGTGGCAGCGCCAAAACGCCGCTGGGCCAGGCAGGTTGAGCGCAAGGCTCAGGATGCGAATGCCTTTGAGCGGACGATGCAACGGGCGATGGACTGGAGTTTTGGAAGTAGTCATGGCCCAATTCTGCTTCAAATTGTCTCAATTTGGAGCTTGGTTTGAGGTCTGCTTGAATTCTTGCAGTGCGATACTTGAATTCAAGAGACAAGGCTCTGGAGCCAGGTCAAAGGAGCTTTCATGAAGCGACTCACAATATCGGCGCTGCTGCTATTGGGCATGGTGCAAGCGAGTGCACAAGCCGACGGCGCGGGTGATCTTGCCCCCATCTCCGCCCAGCAATGGACACCCGCCCATGCCGCGCATCTGCTGGAGCGCGCAGGCTTTGGTGGCACACCCGCAGAGATTGCGCGCTTGGCTGCCATGTCGCCCCAGGCAGCGGTGAAGGAGCTGGTCAACTTCAAGAATTCGGACCGCGCACGACTTAACGCCAAGCTCCCCAGTTTTGATGAGTCTGACATTCATGATGCGGGGCTGGAGCCGTTTCCTGCTAGCCGCCCCGCCGTCACCACCCAAGCCAAGCAAACCGGTGAGGCGCTGGGCATCAAGGTCAAACCCACAGGCAACCGCCGCATGCAGCCGGTGGTGGACAAGTTTTTCTACTGGCTGCGTGCCAGCCGTTTGGAGACAGATCGCCTGGCTTACTGGTGGGCCAACCGCATGCTCAACTCAGCCACGCCCTTGCAGGAAAAAATGGCGCTGTTTTGGCACGGCCACTTTGCCACCAATGAAGAAAAGGTGCGCGACTACCGCAAGATGAAGCGCCAATTGGACTTGTTTCAAGCTCAAGGAGCTGGCAATTTTCGGAGTCTGTTGATCGGCGTCGCGCAAGACCCGGCGATGTTGGCATTTCTGGATGCTGGCGTAAATGTGAAGGGTGCGCCCAACGAAAACTTTGCCCGCGAAATCATGGAGCTGTTCACCATGGGCGAAGGCCACAAGGGTATCAAAAACTACTCGGAGCAAGACATCCGCGAGGCGGCGCGTGCGTTTACCGGCTGGAACTACAAGGGGCTGGACTTCGTCAACATTGCCGCGAAACACGATGACGGCGCAAAGACTATTTTGGGCCGCTCAGGCAACCTGGATGGCGAGCAGGTGATTGACCTGATCCTGGCGCAACCCGTTACCGCAGAATTTGTCGCCGCCAAGCTCTACCGCCATTTTGTGCGCGAAGAGCTGGCGGAAGGCACGCGCCAGCAGTTGGGCGATATCCTGCGCAGCAATCGGTATGAGCTGGTGCCGCTGCTCGACGCGATCTTTCTGTCCAAAGACTTTTACAGCGCGCCCAGCATGGCGACACGTATCAAAAGCCCGGTGGAGCTGGCCATCTCCACCTACAAAAAGCTGGGCTTGAAAGAGGTGCCGGGCGTGCCCGATTTCAACGAGGCGACCGGTGCTTTGGGCCAGCGATTGTTTCACCCGCCCACGGTGGCGGGTTGGGCACAAGGCAGGAGTTGGATCACCCCTGGCCTGCTGCTGGAGCGCGGCAACTTTGGGCGTGATTTGCTGTTCCCCGACATCAACTTCATACCGCCAGACCGCTACATCAATGACGAAACGATTCGCATCGTCAGTAACAAAATCGGCTTGGGGTTGGACATTTCGACCGCGACGCGGCCCGAAGGCCGGGGCATGGGGGGCGGTGGCATGATGTCCGAAGCCACAGCGATGGCAGATCGCGACGAAGACTTCAACACGCGTTACGCCAGTTTTCGCGGCTGGCAACTGGCGACGCAGCGCGTCAAACCCATTGCTCGGCAAACCGCGCAGCTCAACCTGGTAAGCCTTGTGACGGCGCAAAAACTGGTCACAACAACACAGGTGGTTGACGAACTGCTGACGCGACTATTGAACGTGACTGCACATCCGCAAGACCGTACACGCCTCATTAATTTTCTGAATGCCGAGCTGGGCACCGATCAGATTGCCGTGGCTCAAACTTACCTTGAAGAACCCTTGCGCCTGCTGGTGCACCTGATCATGAGCCTGCCAGAGTATCAGTTGGGTTGACACTATGAAATCTGAATTCATCAACCGCAGAACCTTGCTGGGTGCAGGCGTGGGAACGCTGGCGCTCGGCCACACAGCGCAACTGCTCGCGCAAGACGCCGCGCTGCAAGACCGTATCTTGGTCGTGGTGGAGCTGTCTGGCGGCAATGACGGTTTGAACACCCTCGTGCCTTACGGTGATGATGCCTACTACCGGCACCGCCCGACGTTGGGCATCCGACCGCAAAGGCTGCTCAAGCTGGATGATCACTTTGGCTGGAATTCCGGGATGACCGGGTTTGATCGGCTCTACAAAGACGGCAAGCTGGCCGTCATGCACGGCTGTGGCTACGAGCAGCCTTCGTTTTCGCATTTCACGTCGATGGCCTATCTTCACACCGCTGCGCCGAACAGCGGCGAAAAGTATGGCTGGGTTGGGAGATTGGGCGATGCACTGCAACCTCAACCCACGACGAATTTGATTGTCAACATCGACACGGCACAGTCATTGGCGGTCAACAGCAAGGTGCACGTGCCCGTGGTGTTTGACGAGCCCGAACGCTTTGCGCGCAAGACCAGCTTTCAGACTAAGAGCGCGCTGGATGCGGTAACCCGCTTTGAGGGTGACCCGAACCCATCGCGCGCCTACCTGCGCGAGGCCGCGCAAAGCGCCGTGCAGGCCTCCGCCCTCGTGCGTGAGGCCTGGGCGCGCTACCGCACCCCGACCGATTACGGCATCGTGCCCATTGGTTTGCCCAAGGTCGCCGCGTTGATTGATGCGGGCCTGCCCACGCGCCTTTACTACACCGGCTTTCGCAACAACGCGTTTGACACCCATGTCCAGCAGCCCGACTTGCATGGCCGCCTGCTCAGCTATGCATCCGATGCGATTGCGGGCTTCATGCGCGACATGGAGCGTATCGGCAAGGCCGACAAGGTCAGCGTGCTCGTATTTTCAGAGTTTGGCAGGCGCGTTCCTGAAAATGCGAACCAAGGTACCGACCACGGCACCGCCAACACCATGTTCATCATCGGCAAGCAGGTCAAGGGCGGGCAGTACGGCCAAAAGGTAGATTTGACTCGCCTGGACGCGGGGGATAACCTGATGCACACGACAGACTTTCGCCGCGTGTACGCCACGCTTACCAAGGGCTGGATGGGCTATGGCGATACGGCGAAATTGTTCAAAGGCGAGTTTGAGACTTTCCCCGTATTTGGCTGACGCGCTGCATCACGCAAGAATCGGCAAGCCCAC
>JANOTO010000271.1:0-2338 GCA_031416395.1 Rhodoferax sp.
TTTTTAGGAAATCAAAATGGCATTCGATAAAGACGCATTTTTGACCGCGCTGGACAGCATGACGGTCATGGAACTCAACGAGCTGGTGAAAGCCATCGAAGAGAAGTTTGGGGTGAGCGCAGCGGCGATGTCCGCACCCGCTGCTGGCGGCGGTGCTGCTGCGGCAGTTGTTGAAGAGAAGACTGAATTCAACGTTGTGCTGCTGGAAGCCGGTGCGCAAAAAGTTCAGGTCATCAAGGCTGTGCGCGAAATCACCGGTCTGGGCTTGAAAGAAGCCAAGGACCTGGTGGATGGAGCACCCAAAAACGTGAAAGAAGGCATTGCCAAGGCCGATGCCGAAGCAGCCATGAAGAAGTTGGTCGACGCTGGCGCCAAGGTTGAGCTCAAGTAATTGGGTTTGATCTGAAGGCTGGAGTGCCTTGGAAAGGGCCTCCAGCCTTCAGTGTTTCTAGCAATGCTTCTAAAATGGGAGCGCACCAAGTTTAGAGTGCACTGAAAAACGACCCTTTGGGCGTTTTCGGGTGGCCCGAAAGGCCACCCAAAAGCCTAAAGGGGTTTTTCAGTGTCTTCTGCCCCGACTGTAGAAGATGCCTTGGTTCGGGTTGCACGCAATGTGCAATCGTCCGCCAATGATTGGTAGTGGCCAGTCACCAAGACGTTCCTCAGGATTCATTAGTCATTGCCCGGAGATCTCATGGCCTACACATACACAGAACGCAAGCGCATCCGTAAAAATTTCGGAAATCGTGACAGCGTACTTGAAATCCCGTACCTGCTGCAAATGCAAAAAGATGCCTATACGGCATTCCTGCAAGCAGACGTTGCGCCGAAGAAGCGCACCGTAGAAGGGCTTCAAGCCGCCTTTGATGCAGCCTTCCCCATCGTCTCGCATAATGGTTTTGTCGAGATGAAGTACCTTGAGTACAACCTCGCCAAACCTGCTTTTGACGTGCGCGAGTGCCAAACGCGCGGCCTGACGTTTGCGTCCGCCGTTCGCGCCAAGGTTCAATTGATCATTTATGACCGCGAGTCTTCCACATCACAAAACAAGGTGGTGAAAGAAGTCAAGGAGCAGGAAGTCTACATGGGCGAAGTGCCGCTCATGACCACCAAGGGCTCGTTCATCATCAACGGGACTGAGCGCGTGATCGTGTCCCAGTTGCACCGTTCACCCGGCGTATTTTTCGAGCATGACAAGGGCAAAACCCACAGCTCGGGCAAGCTGCTGTTTTCAGCGCGCATCATTCCTTACCGTGGCTCATGGCTCGACTTTGAGTTTGACCCGAAAGACATTTTGTACTTTCGCGTGGATCGCCGCCGCAAGATGCCGGTCACGATTCTGCTCAAGGCCATCGGCCTGAACCATGAGTCGATCCTCGCGAACTTCTTCGTCAACGACAACTTCCGCCTGATGGACAGTGGTGCGCAGATGGAGTTTGTGGCAGAGCGTCTGCGCGGCGAAGTGGCCCGCTTTGACATTACCGACAAGAGCGGCAAAGTGATCGTGGCTAAAGACAAGCGCGTCACCGCTCGCCATACCCGCGAGCTGGAGCAAAGCGGCACCACGCACATCAGCGTGCCAGAAGACTTTTTGGTTGGCCGCGTGGTCGCCCGCAATATTGTGGACGCTGACACGGGTGAAATCATTGCCAAAGCCAACGAAGAGTTGACCGAAACACTGCTGAAAAAGCTGCGTACTGCAGGGGTGCAGGACCTCGCCAGCATCTACACCAATGAGCTTGACCAAGGGGCCTACATTTCGCAAACACTGCGCAGTGACGAGACGGTGGACGAGTTCGCCGCTCGCGTCGCGATCTACCGCATGATGCGCCCTGGCGAGCCACCCACGGAAGACGCGGTGCAAGCGCTGTTCCAGCGCCTGTTCTACAACCCCGACACCTACGACCTGTCGCGTGTCGGCCGCATGAAGTTCAACGCCAAGATGGGCCGTGCCGAGTCCACTGGCCCCATGGTGCTGGCCAACGAAGACATTCTGTCGGTCGTGAAGATCTTGGTGGACTTGCGCAACGGTCGCGGCGAAGTGGATGACATTGACCACTTGGGCAATCGTCGTGTGCGCTGCGTGGGCGAGCTGGCGGAAAACCAGTACCGAACCGGTCTGGCGCGGATTGAGAAGGCTGTGAAAGAGCGCCTGGGCCAAGCCGAGCAGGAGCCGTTGATGCCGCATGACTTGATCAACAGCAAGCCGATTTCGGCCGCGTTGAAAGAGTTCTTTGGCGCGTCGCAGTTGTCGCAGTTCATGGACCAGACCAACCCGCTGTCTGAAATCACGCACAAGCGTCGCGTTTCGGCCCTTGGCCCTGGCGGTTTGACGCGT
>JANOTO010000272.1:0-4483 GCA_031416395.1 Rhodoferax sp.
CGCTTTCTGGCGACGTGGGGTGTCGCCCGCACAGCAACTGGTACAGCAGCACGCCCAGCGCATAAACATCCGTCGCCGTGGTGATTGCTTCGCCTCGCAATTGCTCCGGCGCGGCGTACTCTGGCGTGAGCACGCGCCCGCCGTCGCTTCGTCTTCCAACAGCTTGGCAATGCCAAAGTCCAGCAGTTTCACCGTGCCATCGGCGGTCACCAAAATATTGCCTGGCTTGATGTCCCGGTGGATCACCAAATGCGTGTGCGCATGGGCGACGGCTGAAAGCACTTTGTCAAATAAGGCCAGCCGTGCGTTGACATCCAAGTGCTTTGCATCGCAGTGCCGGTCAATGCGCTCGCCTTCGACCAGTTCTATCACCAAGTAAGGCTGACCCCCGGCAGTGACACCGGCATCGAGCAAATGTGCAATGTTGGGGTGGGTCAAGCGCGCCAGAATGTCGCCTTCGCGCTTGAAGCGCTCCGCCCCGGCGCGGCCTAACAGCGACAGGTGCAGCAGCTTGATGGCGACCGCGCCCGTGAAGCGACCATCTTCCCGCCTCGCGCGCCACACGCTGCCGGTGCCGCCTTGGCCCAAGGGGGACTCGAGCACGTAAGCGCCTAGACGTTGGCCGACCAGAGTGGATTCAGGCGTTTGATCAACCGCATTGACCAGCGGCTTGGCCAGGAAGTCTTTGACCTGGGCGCTTTGGCTGTCGGCAAGCAGCGCGGCCAGCTCGTCACCGAGCTGCGAATTCTCGGCCCGCACTTCGGCGACACGCGCTTGACGCTCTGGCTCGGGCAAGTCCAGCAGTTCGTCGAGCAAAGGGCTTAACTGTGGCCAGTTGGCAGGGTTGGGGGTGGTCATGGCGCGATGCCTTCAAGGCGTCTGCATCGCGCGAAACAGCAACAGCCGCGCCTTCTCCCACTGGCGCTGGGCAGTGCGCTCCGACGTGCCCATCAGCTCGGCGATTTCAACCATGGAGAAGCCGCAGAAGAACTTCAGATCGACGACTTGAGCCAAGGCGGGCTCCAGCAGGGCCAGCTCATCCAGCGCGTCGCCAATATCGGTCAGCTTCTCGGGCTCGGGGCATTGGTCGGCGGTTTCGGTGTCCAGCGTGGTGATATCCAGCCCACCACCGCGTTTTTGCGCATGGCGGGCGCGAACGCGGTCAATCACCACACCGCGCATCGCACGCGCTGCATACGCCATGAAGTGGGCACGGTCTGGGAAGGCCAGCGCTTCGCGCGCGGAGATGTCCAGATACGCTTCGTGCAAAAGGGTGGTGGCCCCCAGCGGGGTGAAGGAGCCCAGGCGATGCACTTCGCGGCGGGCCATGCGGTGCAGCTCGGCGTAAAGCGCGGTGAAGAGTTGATCAGCGGCCTGGCGATCACCTTGATTGGAGCGCTCAACCAAGGCGCTTAGAGTGGCCTGAGGGCTGACAGCAGGAGTGACAGTGGGTTGCGGCATTGCGCGATGTTACTGCCAGAGTATGTCACTCAAACGCTATATAACTAATAGCTTTGTATGCACATTATTCGAGAGCTAACGCGTTATTTCATCCTCAATTTATCAAATTTGGGTATTTTGACCAAAAAAATTAACTCATAGGTTAATTTAGAGAATTCTCTTGCGCCCCTCGGCAGACGACACGTCGTCAATGTGACGGAATGCGCTGCTGATGCGTTCGATCTGATCCTCAGGCACCCCACTGTTTTCAAACAGCACTCGCCACGCTCTGACGTGCTCCCAAACCTGCGCGATGATCTGCGCCGCGCCTGTTTGCGAAAGCCTGAACAGGCCGTGCGAAGCCAGCGCGTTGTCCAGGTGAGCGTGCTTGCCTTGCGGCCCCACACTGAGGTGCAAGTAGCGATCATGCGCAGCGCTGGTGTTGGGGGTTACGTCATACAGGGGGCTGAGCCGCCAGCCGAGATATTTCGGATCCCAGACAAAACCGTGGTTTCGCAGATGATCGTCATTGTTGGTTACGAAAATGTTGTAGACCATTCGGCGATACAAATCCTTGTTGTCTGCAATCACAGCCTCAGGGGCACAATGCTTTCGGATGGCCTCGGCCACGTCGCCATAGGACTTGGTGATGGAATCAGCTTCGTGGCAGCCCAGTAGCGTCAGGGCGCTGACAAATGCGAGACGCTTCTCAACCCGGGCGCCCCCTGGGTTCGCCAGTGCGAGCGCATCAGCACCGGCGTGAACGGCGGGCGAATCTGGCAAATCCCAATAACGGTCAAAGCGTTGGATCAACATCGCCGTTCGGTCACCGATTTTTTCAATCTTCACGGTGGGAACGACAAAACCAATCGCCCGGGCCAGTTCCAGTGTTCCGTATTCAACCCAGGGCAAGTCAATGGTTTCCTTTTTCGCACTGAACTTGGCAAGCCATAGAACGCCCGCCTTGTCTCGTACCGAGGCCTTGGGTCTCGCGCCACCCAGCGCCGTACCAGCGACGAATATGGGCTCCAAATTTGCGGGAATCGGCAACCCCGCTTCGATGCGATCAGCGGCTTCAATCAGGTATTGCAGCGATTTGACCTGGTCCACGCCGGGCGTGGCAGCAGATTGCAGAGCCGGCCTTACGTCCAGCGCGCCCACCCGGTCGCTGCCTGCGTGCAGCAGGTAGGCCGATTCAGGCAAACTGTTGGGAGGAACTTTCAGCTTGGCCTCGATCACTCTGCGCCCCCATGCATCTGGCGCCGCATCCCTGATCCCGCCAAACAGTGACAAGCCTGCTGGCGGCAGCAGCTCCTTGGCCCTGATGTCCGACTTGTATTTCAGGCTCAAACTGACCGGGTCAACCTCCAGTGCATTGGCACGATCCAGGTACCTTGTGCCGTAAGCGAAGCTTGAACCGATCGTCTGCGCGCCTTCCTGCGTCATTGTCAGCCGTCCGCACGGCACCCAAGTTCCGTCGAGGTGGGAGAAGACGGCAAGCGGTTCAGTCTTGGCCATTCAGGTATCCGCAGGCTGCTGCCTAGAAATCAAGTTCGCTCACCTTGATGCTGCTCATGTTTCTCACGCGATGCGTCTTTTCACGGAGGGTCAACACCAACAGCGATGGATCAGTTTGGAGGAGCAAGTCTTGCAAAGTCATGCCAGGCGCGATGGCTTCCAGGTAACGCAACAGATGACCCACGGCGACGCCTGGGTCGCCAGACTCCAACCGATATGCTGTATTTCGTGACAGGCCAGCCCTCACGGCCGCGACATCCTGCTTGATACCGCGGGCAACGCGAAGCCGGGCGAAACAAGCGCCGATGTGTTTCGCTTGCTTGGTTAAGTCCTGGCTAAGGATCGCGCTGTGAGAGATTTTCATGATCTTTAAATCGCGGCATACACGTCTGTAGCTTGATTTATCGAGCATTATCGCACGTAGGCACCTCCTGAATATTGCGTACCTACAGTTTTAGGTGAGGAATTTTATGCTCGTAATATCGATCTTAATCACCATATTGATTGAATTATCAGGCTTAAAAATCCAAAACAGAGCGACTTTTAAAGTGATCATCGCCCTGCTCTGGCAATGGCTCGTGATGGTGAAAGGACGTGAAAGCTTCGATTTTTAGCGAGCTGTTGCCGCTTCTATGTCTAATTTTTATTCAACCGATTTGGGCGACCGATCTGATTGGCATGAACCAGGCCTAAAAACAGCTCCGTGATGGCTTGAAGGCTCTGCCGGGCCTCGACCTCGCTGCGCAGCGTAGAGAGCATCGTCATCACGTCAACGCGCAAATACCAAAGCGCTTGGGCATGCGGAGCCCAGCGCACGCGGCGCGTCAGGCTGTCCAGGGTGGGGCTGTCGGGCAGGCCGTGAAACGATCTGAGCATGGCATCGCGCACCCGCTCGACACGGCTGTCGTTGATCTCGTCGGGTGCGGAATCAATGAACAGACTGATCAGGCTGCTTGCAAATTTTGATGTTTTCCAACTCATGGGATTTTGGCGAGCCGCGAGGATCGCAGGGGTGACCAACAGACCAACTGATTGAACCATCCGCTGATGACGCCTGCCGTGAAACTTGGTGAGGAGCTGTAACAGCGCGTTTGCAAGCTGGGTGTCAGCTTCGCGCTTGGGTCTGGGCTTTAGACCATCGCGATAATTGAGGGGTGACGCAAACCGCCGCCTCTTACTCGTCCCCCACCGAATCTCCCTACAACCCGCGCTGGGTGGGCTGGCTGTCGTTGGGGCAGCTCATCAGTTGGGGCAGCGTTTACTACCTGTTTGCGCTGATCATGCTGCCGATTGAAGAGGAGTTGGGGCTGACCCGCGCGCAGTCCTCGCTGGCGTTCAGCCTGGCACTTCTGGTTGAGGGGCTGTTGGCGTACCCGGTGGGCCGCTTGCTTGATCGCGGGCACGAGCGGCTGGTGATGACGGCCGGCTCGGTGCTGCTGGGCCTATGTTTGATAGCGCACAGTTTTGTTACAACTAAAACGGGTTTCTACATCGCCTGGTGCTGCATTGGTGCGGGCATGGCGGC
>JANOTO010000273.1:0-2356 GCA_031416395.1 Rhodoferax sp.
GCCTTCGACGGAAAACAGCGCCGTGGTCTTGATGTCTTCAGGCCGCACGTGCTCGACCATGCCGTCCACACCTTTCACGTCCCAGGTGCCATTGACCAGGCTGAACTGCTGGAACACGACCTTGATGGTCTCCAGGTAGTAATCGGCGTCCATGTCCAGCACGGCGTTGTACTCGTCGTAAAACTTGCGGTGCGCTTCCGTGCTGGCGTCGTCGCCCTTGATCAAATCTTTGAAGTAGTCGTAATGGCTGTTGGCGTGGTTGCTGGGGTTCATCGCCACAAAGCCCGAGTGCTGCAAAAAGCCAGGGTACACGCGCCGACCTGCGCCAGGAAAATTGGTGGGCACGCGGTAGATCACATTATTCTCAAACCAGCTGAAGCTCTTTTTCATGGCCAGGTTGTTGACCGCTGTGGGCGACTTGCGCGCGTCAATCGGCCCACCCATCATGGTCATGGAGAGCGGCGTGGTTTCGCCCCGGCTTGCCATCAGGGACACAGCGGCCAGCACCGGCACGGTCGGCTGGCAGACGCTTACCACGTGGCAGTTGCCATAAATGCCCTGCAGATGGCGGATGAATTCCTGCACGTAGTTCACGTAGTCATCCAGATGAAACTCGCCTTCAGACAACGGCACCAGGCGGGCATTTTTCCAGTCGGTGATGTAGACCTTGTGGTCGCGCAGCATGGTTTTGGCAGTGTCGCGCAACAGCGTGGCGTAATGGCCAGAAAGCGGGGCCACGATCAGTACGGGCGGCTGACCTTTCAGTTTGCTTAGCGTGTTGACATCGTCGGTGAAGCGTTTGAAACGGCGCAGCTCACAAAACGGCTTGGTAATCTCGATGCGCTCATGAACTGCCACCTCCACGCCATCGACATCGATCGTGCGGATGCCAAACTCCGGCTTCTCGTAGTCTTTGCCCAGGCGGTGCATCAGGTCGTAGCCGGCCGAGATGCGCTGCGCAAACGGGTTTTGGCCGAGCACGGACAGCGGGTTCGCGTAGACCTTGGCGGCCGCGCGCGCCATGTCTGAAAACGGCTCCATCAATGAGCGCTGTGTTTCGTAGAGTTGGTAAAGCATGGGGCGATTGCTCAGGTAATCAGTTGTGACAATGTTGCAGCGCAATATATCACCTGTCGCCCTTGAATAGTGGAGTGATCTCCCCAATTCAGGAGTTAAGCGGTCAATTTCGTGAAAGCTTTCTCAACAATTCAAAAATAAGATGACGTTACCCTTCAATTCAAGTGCGCCGAACTCGTTGCCCCGCGCTCTCTCGTCGTTGAAGGCGTCGCCGCGCATGCCGGTGATGTTTCTGGGCCACGGCAGCCCGATGAATGCGATTGAAGACAATGAATTTCGCCGCAGTTGGCAGGCCTTGGGGCGTGAATTTGGCGCAACACATCCGAAGCCGCAGTTGATTTTGTGCATCTCTGCCCATTGGTTGACAGAGGGCTCGTGGCTCACCGCGATGGATCACCCGAAGACGATTCATGATTTTGGCGGGTTCCCGAAGGAGCTGTTTGCGCAATCCTACCCCGCGCCGGGTGCGCCCGCTGCCGCACGCGAGATCAGTGCCGCGGTCGTACAGGCAAGCGGCGCACCGTTCGGGCTGGACACGGGCGAGTGGGGCCTTGACCACGGTAGCTGGGGCGTACTCAAGCCGATGTTCCCTCTGGCGGATATTCCTGTCATGCAACTGAGCATGGACTACAACGCGCCGATGGCCGAACACTTCGCCATTGGCCAGCAGCTTCGTGCCTTGCGCGACCACGGCGTGTTGATCGTGGGAAGTGGCAACTTGGTACACAACCTGCGTGCCGCACGGTTTGACGTTCCGGTGGATCGGGCGTTTGACTGGGCGATTGAGTTTGACCAATGGACTGCTGCGCAAATTGACTCCGGCAATCTGCAGCGGCTGCAAGACTTCCAAAATCAGGGCACGCTGGCCCAACAGGCCCACCCCACGTTCGAGCATTACCTTCCCGTGCTTTACACGGCAGGAGCCGCCTATCCGGGGGAGCCGGTGCGCAGCTTCAACACCAGTTTTCAGGCGGCTTCCATTTCAATGCGGTCTGCGGTCTGGGGTTAGTCCGCCCAGTCACGTGGCCGAAGGGGTTCCGTCCCGGAAATGCGCCGTCGCCATGGCTTCCACCGAATGCCAGATTTCTTCTGCCATGGGCCGCCGCGATTCCTCCAGAATGTGCCCCACCAGGCCGACCGCGCGCGCCATCACGCCCAGACCGCGGCAGATTTTCCAGTCAAAGCCCATCTCGCAGCACAGCGCGCCAATGGCACCGGTCGCATTGATGGGCAATACCTTGCCGCTGCTGCGCGCGGCTTCGTCGGACACCGCGCGCAT
>JANOTO010000274.1:0-1818 GCA_031416395.1 Rhodoferax sp.
TGAGATCAGCCACAGCCGCGCGTAAGACGGCCGCATTGGCCTGAAATTCCGCAGAGCGGGCGTTGAGTTTTGTCTCCAGAATTGACATGTGATTCAACCCGTTCAGTTGTTCATGAGACCAGCAGGTTGGGTAACTCTGCCATGTCGGTAAAAAGATGATGTGCGCCCGCGTCGCGCAGAGCACGCTCGCCGACGTGCAAGGTGGTCGCAGGCAGATAGGCAAACACCGTCGCGCCAGCTGCCACACCGGCACGCACTCCCGTCACGGTGTCTTCAATCACGGCACAGCGCGCGGGGTCGACCACGAGCGCCGTGGCGGCGGCCAAGTAGACATCAGGGAACGGCTTGGAGCGCGGGGTTTCGTAGCCGCTGAAGATGCGCCCCTCAAAGTAGTCGATCAATGCCAACTGGCGCAGCATCATCTCCACCTTGAAACGGTCAGCGCCCGAGGCACACGCGATGCGCCCGCTGTGCTGCTGGTGGATGCGATGAACCGCATCGTGAATGGCGGGGATGGCCGTCAACCGCTCTTGCAACGCGACATTTCGCCGCGCCACAAACTCGGCCTGCCAAGCGGCCGTGACGGGTTGGCCAGTGCGCTCGGCGATTTGCGCCATCTCGTCTTTCACGGCTTTGCCCACAAACAAGGTCATGCATTCAGCGGTGCTTAGCGTCCAGCCCAGCTCTTGCAACATATCGCGCAGCACGCCATTGGTAAGCGGCTCGCTGTCGGCCAGCACGCCGTCGCAATCGAACAGAACCGCTTCAAACTTCATGCTTGCCATTCACGCGCGCGGTGCCGATTTCTTCTCGCGCCGCGCCTTCTGCTGTTCCAGCGTTTCAGTCGGCGCGCCGGCCTTCACCCATTCTTCATAACCGCCCTCAATGTGCGCAACATTGGTCATGCCCATGTCTTGCAAGGTTTTGGCCGCCAAGGCACTGCGCCAGCCCGCGCCGCAGAACAGGATGAACTCTTTGCCTTCATCGGCAAACAACTTCTTGTGATACGGTGATGCAGGGTCTACCCAAAACTCCAGCATGCAGCGCGGCGCGTGATAGGCACCCGTGACCGTGCCTTCGCCCAGCTCACGCACGTCGCGGATGTCGACAATCTGCACCTCGGGCGCATTCAAGCGGGCCCGCACGGCATCAACAGAATAAGTCTTGACCTGCTGCATGGCTTCGTCGACGAGTTGCTTGGCGGTTTTTGTGATGGGCATAGTGGGCTCCTTGTAGTGTTAAATTTCATTTAACTTACTACAAATGTAGTAAATATGGACCAATTTGACGCTGCTTTACCTGTTTTGACCCAAATTATGAATAAAATAGGTCTCTAGCTCTCGGATAATATAGATAGTTAGCTATTTATTATATAGCATTCAACACATCACAACGCACGCTGAATGATGATCTTCTGCACATCGCTGGTGCCTTCATAGATCTGGCAGACGCGCACATCGCGGTAAATCCGCTCCACCGGGAAGTCGCTCACATAGCCGTAGCCGCCCAGGGTTTGAATCGCCGCGCTGCACACCTCTTCGGCCATTTCGCTGGCAAACAGCTTGGCCATGGCGGCTTCTTTCAGGCAGGGACGGCCCGCATCCTTGAGCGACGCGGCATGCCAAATCAACTGGCGGGCGGCTTCGATCTTGGGCGCACATTCGGCCAAGCGGACGCCCACCGCTTGGTGGTTGAAGATGGGCTGCCCAAAGCTCACACGGTCTTTCGCATACGCCAGCGCCACCTCAAACGCGCTGCGGGCCATGCCAAGGCTTTGTGCGGCGATGCCGATACGCTCGCCCTCCAGGCCGCCCAGTG
>JANOTO010000275.1:0-6574 GCA_031416395.1 Rhodoferax sp.
GGTCATCGTGGTTTGGGGGCCGACAACGCTGGCGGGGCGTGCGTACCCACCAGGCGCCCTAGAGCGGTTCGACAACCGCGTTTCGGCGCGATAGCAATCTAAGGGAATCACCATCATGAGACACATCGAAAGACACCGCACCGCCCGCATTGGCTGGTTGCGGGCCGCCGTGCTGGGCGCGAACGACGGCATCGTTTCCACCGCCAGCTTGATTGTTGGCGTGGCGGCTGCAAACGCCAATCAGAGCAGCCTGCTGCTCACTGGGGTTGCGGGCCTGGTGGCGGGGGCCATGTCGATGGCGGCGGGCGAGTATGTGTCGGTGTACTCACAGGCCGATACTGAAAAGGCAGACTTGGCCCGCGAGCGCGCCGAGCTTGAAAAAGACCCCGCTGCCGAGCACCGGGAGTTGGCGGCAATCTACGTCACGCGCGGGCTGGACGTACCCCTGGCGCGGCAGGTCGCAGACCAGTTGATGAAGCACGATGCCTTAGGTGCGCATGCGCGTGAAGAGCTGGGAATTTCCGAAGTGCAGAGCGCAAGGCCAGTTCAGGCAGCGCTCTCGTCCGCCGCAAGTTTTGCGGTAGGGGCTGCGCTGCCGTTGGGCGTGACAGCCCTGGCCGCAGGGCCTAACCTGATCGCGTGGATCACCGCCACGTCATTGGCCTTCCTGGCTTTGTTAGGTGTGCTGGCGGCGAAAGCGGGGGGTGCCAACCTCTGGACGGGCGCCTTGCGCGTGACCTTCTGGGGTGCGCTGGCCATGGCGGTCACGGCGGGTGTGGGTTCGCTCTTTGGGGCGGTAGTATGAATGCGCCACAAAGACCTGTTCCCGTGACAAGCAGGTTTGGCGTGCACCCGGATGTGCTGAAGCTCGGACTGGTTAGCTTCTTGACTGACTTGAGTTCAGAGATGATCTTCTCGGTTTTCGCGATTTTCTTCACCACCATCGCCGGTGCGTCGGCAGCCTTGCTGGGCTTCGTGGAAGGCCTGGCAGATCTGTCGGCATCATCCCTCAATTACTACGCGGGATGGTTGTCGGACCGCACTGGAAAACGCAAAATCTTCGCTTTGGCAGGCTACGGCTTCTCCACTTTGGCCAAGGTGATTCTGCTGGTCAGCAGTTCAATCACCGGGCTCACCGTCTTTCGTGTGATCGAGCGATTGGGTAAGGGTTTCAGAGGCCCGCCGCGTGATGCGTGGCTTTCTGCAGTGGCCGACAAGGGCAGCCGGGGCTACGCATTCGGGGTGCACAAGGCACTGGACAAATCGGGTGCCGTATTGGGCCCGTTGGTCGCGTACGGCCTGCTGTCGTGGCTGGGCGATGGTGTATCGACCTACCAGATTCTCTTTTGGGTGGCCATGGTGCCTGCGGTGCTGGCCGTGGTGGCTTTGAGCCTGGTCAAAGATCAGCCTGCCCCCGTGCGCCCGCGCGAGAACATGCTGCAAACGTGGCGCAGCCTCAGCCCGGCGTTCAAACGTTATTTGATCAGCGCTGGCTTGTTTTCGCTGGCCTATTTCAGTTTCGGATTTTTGATGTTGCGCGCGCACAGCGTGGGCTTCTCAGTCCAAGACACGGTGCTGCTGTACGCGATGTTCAACATCGCGTGCGTCATCGCTGCGCCGCTCATCGGCAAGCTCGGGGATCGCGTGGGCAGGCCCAAAATGATCATGCTGGGCTATGGCACTTACATGGTGATGAGTCTGGGCTTCGCGTTTGCCAGCACCCAGTGGGAAATCGTTGTGCTGTTTCTTCTGTACGGCGTTTTCTACGCCATCGACGAAGCGCAAAACAAAGCCTTTATTGTCGATCTGGAGGGGGATCGTCGTGCGTCTGCCATTGGTCTGTACAACTTTGTGACCGGGGCCATTTATCTGCCTGCATCGCTGATCGCTGGCGCACTGTGGCTGTTGAACCCGGCCAGTGCGTTCCTGCTGGCGGCGGGGCTGGCTTTTGCGGCGTTGGTTGTGTTCTTGATGACGCGACCGGATCGCCTAGGCGAACGTGCGCTACCGCACTGAACTTTTGAACCATGCGCTTTAGCCTGTGCGGACCAGGAGTCACCATGATCACACGTCAAAAGTTTATCCATGGTGCAACCGCATCCACTGCTATTGCGATAGCTGCACCCTTCACGCTGCAAGCGTGCTCATCAGAGAAAAGCGAAGGGAGTTACGAAGCTGAGGTGCGCGATACGTGGCGCCCAGCAAAAGCGCCGACTGGCGGCAAAGCCTTGGTGCGCCAGGAGTTGGTGCGGTACGCCACGCTGGCACCTTCGAGCCACAACACCCAGTGCTGGAAGTTTCGCGTGAAGGACGATGCCATCACCATCCTGCCCGACCTCGCGCGGCGCACGCCTGCGGTTGACCCGGACGACCATCACCTGTACGTGTCGCTGGGGTGTGCAGCCGAGAACCTGGTGCAGGCGGCGCTGGCCAATAGCTTGAAGGGGGACGTGCGCTTTGACACCGCATCGGCGGGGGGTGGTGCGATCAAAATCGCGCTGGAACCTACCCAAGCTGTCGCTACGCCGTTTTATCTGGCGATCCCCGAGCGCCAAAGCACGCGTGCCGAGTACGACGGCAAGCCAGTGTCGACGGAAGAACTGCGCCTGTTGCAACTGGCGGGCACGGGCGCAGGCGTTCGAGTGCTGTTGCTCACCGAGAAAGCTGCGCTTGAGAACGTGCTGGCTTACGTGGTCGAAGGCAACACCACGCAAATGAACGACCCTGCTTTTGTCGAGGAACTAAAAAGCTGGATTCGCTTTGGAAGTGATGAAGCGGTTAAAACCGGCGATGGTTTGTACAGCGCGACATCGGGAAACCCGTCAGTGCCTCGTTGGATTGGCAGCCCCCTCTTTGGCATGTTCTTCAAGCCAAAAAGTGAGAACGACAAGTACGCCAAACACCTGCGCAGCTCTGCCGGGGTTGCGATTTTTGTCTCTGAAGTCAACGACAAAGCACACTGGGTTGAAGCCGGGCGTTGCTACGAGCGTTTTGCGCTGCAAGCCACAGTCTTGGGCATTCGCAACGCGATGGTCAACCAGCCAGTGGAGGTCTCCAAAGTACGGCCCCAGTTTGCAAGTGCGTTCGGCATCAACGGCGGCAGGCCCGATCTGGTGGTGCGTTTTGGCCGTGGCCCGGTGATGCCGAAGTCATTGCGGCGCGACTTGCAGACGGTTCTGGCTTAATCCCGCCGCACTCAGTTCCAAAAAGGCCGCGCCTTTGCGAACGCTTCTACTTCCTTCAGGCAGTGGTGAGCATTGGGCACACGGCGCGCTGCAAGCCAGCCGACACCAAACCATGCGCGCGGGTCTTGGATGGCCAGACTGCGGTAGGCTTGCAGCGCCATCAGTTCGTCGTTGTAAAGGCCAAGCGCATCCTGTGCGGGCTTCAACGCATCGATGAAGGCATTGACCTTGCCAACTTTAAAGAAGGGCGCAGAAAACTCGCTTAAATACCTCAGCCGTTTTAGGCGTTTGCGCACGCGATGCTGGTCTGTGTCGTTTAGCTCGGTAAATTTTTCACCTTGCTTCAACGCTTGAGAACGCAGCTTTTTCAGCCGTGAACGCAAGATTTTCTTCACGGTATTGGGGGTGATAGCGTCATTCCCAGCCACCTGCGGCGCGGATCGATGGATGAAGCCGATCAAGCCCAGCAGTACGTCCTGAAACGCAGGTGTTCGCACTACAGCCGCCGGGTCAGGAAGGTCTTTATCGGTCTGCCCAAAGCTCACAACGGGGCCACCAGCCGCCAGCAGTGTTGGCTGCAAGTCACGCTCGAGATGTCCATGGTCACGGTGCTGCCCCAATTGCCTGAAAACCTGCACCAGCGCAGGCTCCCACCCCACGTCAAACGCATCGGTCAAGCCTTCGAGTTCACGCAAGGCGGTGCGCAGACGGCGGATGCCCACGCGCAGCTGGTGGATGTGCTCGGGCTGGATGGGGCCGGGGGCAGTGTTGGGCGCAGCCAGTTCGCTGGCGTTGGGCAAGATCTGGTTAAGGCATGACTGCAACACCGCCAGCGCAATGCCTGCGCCCGTGGCATCGCGGTGAAACGCGGGGGCTGCCGCAGACACCGCTGGCCCCCAAGGCTGCGCGTTGCGAAGTCGCTGGCCTTTCATTGATTTGGTGATCGAACTCAAGCTCAGACCGTACTCGCCACACCACTGGCGTGCCAGCGCCACCGCGTGTTCGGGCTTGCCCGTTTTCAGTTCAACTTCCAGCTCGCAGATCGGCATCGATTTGTTGCCCGACAGGATGCGTCCCTGGTCAAGTGCAATCTCTACCAACGAGCCCTGCACGGCGACAAGTCGTGTGACGCGCTGGACATCCGTCTCATAAAGTGGCGCTAGCTCTGGGTACGCCGCATCCAATTTGAGATTCAGCGCTTTGGCGATGGCTTTGCCCAAAGGTGTTCCCGCGTGGCGCGCAAGGTCTACCTCAGGCTCAATCCCTTTGGTTTGCCGGGTCAGGCTGACGTTGTGTTCCAGCCTTTCCAGCGGGCCACTGGTGGGGCCTTTGGCCGTCTGCACCCAGCGCCGGCCTTCCTTGCGCACTCGCACGACGAGACCATTCTGCGCAAGCGCGCAATCCTCGGTGTCGAAGTACCGGGCCTGAAGCCGCTCGCGCAAGGTCTTACCGTCTTTGACGGCGGTTGCAACGCGTTGCAGGCTTGCCTGCGGAATTTCAAACTTCAGCTCAAATTCGGTCATCGCCCATTATTGATAGAACGCCTCAACCTTGCCTTTGAGCTTGATCAACAAGGGCTGTCCTTTTCGATCCAGCGTTTTGCCCGCAGGCACTTTTACCCAGCCTTCGCTGATGCAGTATTCGGCCACGTCAGTGCGCTCTTTGCCATTGAAGCGGATGCCGATGTCGTGCTCGAACACGGCGGCCACGTGGTGCGGGCTGCGCGGGTCGGTACACAGGTGGTCGGGCAAGGTGGGGCGTGCCGCGCCATCGGCGTTGACAGGCGTTTGGGTGTGATCATTCATAACCCGCAAATCTACCCTAATTCACAACCCCTATTTGCTGCGTAAATAATAGCTATATATGTAATTAAGTCGAGAGCTAGAGTGCTTTTTTATTCATATTTTTGGTTCAACGAGCGTTTTTGACCAATAAATTAACTCATAGGTTAATTTACAAGATTTTCTCAAGCCGTGTCGCTGACACGAAGTAGGATAGCGCTGACACCGCTTTGGCGCACTGCCTGCTGGACGGGCGGCCTGCTGTGCGGCATTCTTGGCGATCTTTGCGACTGGAGCCAACCGATGTCCGTCTTCTTTGACATCACCCACACCACCCACTACCGCTACGCCCAACCCGTGGCGCTGGGCGAGCACCGCGTGCTGTTTCGCCCGCGCGACAGCCACGACCTACGCGTGCTGGCAACCAATATGACGGTGACACCCGAGCCGGTTGACATTCGCTTGATTCAGGATGCGTACTCCAACTCGGTCGCGCTGGTGCAGCCGCAAAGCCCAGCGGTTGAGCTCAAAGTGGAGTGCGCGTTCTCGGTCGAGCACACCGGTACGCGGGCGCTGGAGCTTCCGGTGAGCCTGGCCGCCCAGTTCTACCCCTTCTCATACAGCCCTGAAGAGCAGTTTGTACTGGCGCATTATTTGATGCCGTATTACGACGACCCCGGTGGTCAACTCTTGGCTTGGGCCAACCAATTCACCGACACGACGGCAAACGCAGGCAATCCAAAAGGCACGCGCGATCTGCTGGTTGAGATGAATGGCTCCATCCGCAACAGCATGAGCTATCGCGCCCGCTTTGATGAAGGCGTGCAAACGCCCTACGAGACGCTGGCCCTGCAAAGCGGCACCTGCCGCGACTTCGCCACACTGATGATCGAAGCCATCCGCCGCCTGGGCTACGCCGCGCGCTTTGTCTCGGGCTACCTGTACACGCCGTGGCTGGATGGCGGTGAAGACACCATCATCGGCGCAGGTGCCACACACGCCTGGGTGCAGGTCTACCTGCCCGGCGCGGGTTGGATTCCGTTTGACCCCACCAACAACCTGATTGGCGGCACCGATTTGATCCGCGTCGGTGTGGCCCGCCACGCCAGCCTGGCATCGCCCGTCAGCGGCTCATGGCACGGCTTTGCGGGCGATTACCTGGGCATGGAGGTGGATGTGCAGGTGCGCAAGCGGGCGTGAATGCAGTCGCGCGGCTGGTGGCCGATGGATAATTCTGTTGATTAATCCCTCAGCCCCGCCGAAGATCACCGCCTGTTCAAACAGGAGACAACGCAGAATGACCACCACCGTGCGCGAGGCCGTGCTTGATTTGCTGCGCGCCTTCAAGATGACCACCATTTTTGGCAACCCCGGCTCGACCGAGCTGCCGCTGTTTCTCGACTTCCCTGCCGACTTTCACTACGTGCTGGGTTTGCAGGAGGCCGTGGTGGTGGGCATGGCCGATGGCTACGCCCAGGCCACGCACAACGCGTCGTTCGTCAACCTGCATTCAGCGGCAGGTGTGGGCCATGCGATGGGCAACATCTTCTCCGCACACAAAAACCGCACACCGATGGTGATCACGGCGGGCCAGCAGGCGCGCTCGAT
>JANOTO010000276.1:0-1618 GCA_031416395.1 Rhodoferax sp.
TGCGCCAAACAGAGCTTGCAACACATTGACATCTTCAAACAGCCCATGCAGGTACACGCCCAGCACGTTGCCACGGGCGTTTTGCCACGCGAGGCTGTCCGGCATCACGGCGCGTGCCACATCGCCGCCCTGGGCCATCGCGGGATGCTGCGCTGTTTGGCCATGGTGAATTTCATAGCCTTGCATTTGGATGCTTGCAAGCTTTGCCCAAGGTGATCCGCTGACCATCTGAGCCTCAAAGCACGCATGGGTTCGCTTGACTGTTTTATCTGCCGCAAACACCGTGACCAACGGCAGCAAGCCAAGCCCTGGCGCGTTGCCCAAATAGGCATGTTCTATCCCGTGCGGGTCAATCAACGCCTCGCCCAGCATCTGCAAGCCACCGCAGATGCCCAGCACCGCGCCGCCCAGTCCAGCGTGGCGTGCGATGACTGCATCCAGCCCTTGCTTGCGCAGCCAGGCCAAGTCGCCACTGGTGTGTTTGGAGCCGGGCAGGATGATCCAATCCGTCGACGCATTCAACCCCACCAGTTCCGCTGGGCTGCGTACCCATTGCAGGCGCACGCCCGGTACGTTTTTAAGTGGTTGAAATTCATCCAAGTTGCTGATGCGCGGGTAAGCGATAACGGCAATGGTTTGGCGGATGGCACCCGAAGACATCGTTCTGTCATCAAATACACCGTCCTCCTCAGGCAGGCCGTGCTGCCACCACATCGGCAACACCGCAACCGTGGGCACGCCCGTCAAGTCTTGCAGCATCTGCGGTGCCGGGGCCAGCAGTTCCGCATCACCGCGAAACTTGTTAAGCACGTAACCTTTGATCAATGCCCGCTCCACCTCGGGCAGTAGCGCCCAGGTGCCATACAGATGGGCAAATGCCCCGCCACGGTCAATGTCGGTGATCAGCAGGCAAGCAGCATTGCAGTGCAGTGCCACGCGCATATTCACGATGTCGCTGCCATGCAGATTGATCTCGGCGGGGGAGCCTGCACCTTCGATCACCACCAAGTCGTTTTCCGCGATTAGCTCGTCCAGCGCTTTGATAATCACCGGCCAAACGACCGCGCTTCGGTCGCGCCATGGCATGTTTGAGAGCGCAGCATCGACTTGCCCCAACAGCACCACTTGGCTGTGGGTGTCGCGCTCGGGTTTGAGCAACAGCGGGTTCATGCGCACATCAGGCACAGCACGCGCTGCCAACGCCTGAAAATATTGGGCGCTTCCGATTTCGCCGCCTGCAACCACCCTTGCGTTGTTGCTCATGTTCTGCGCTTTGAACGGCGCAACTTTCAACCCCTGGCGCGCGTAGTGGCGGCACAACGCGGTGGCCAACCAACTTTTGCCAGCGCCGCTGGTGGTGCCCAGCACCATGACGCAATGGGCGGTCATGGCGTGGCCCTGATGTCCAGCCACGCGGCTTTCAGTGCATCCTGCGCCACGGGCGGCAGGACGCTCAACCGCACATGGCCTGGCAAGCCGAAGCTCTCAGCGCTGCGCAGCTTGATGCCGTGGCGGCGCAAGCGATCAATACGGGTGTCAAGGTCAGCATGGTAATCATCACCGTAGGGACGGGCGCAAAAGAAATTCGCATGGCTGGGCAGGCAATGCCAGCCCAGGT
>JANOTO010000277.1:0-9397 GCA_031416395.1 Rhodoferax sp.
GGCACCGTGCTGCTGGCCTGCACATGGCCCATGCTGGCTCAGGCAGATTGTGTGGATGGCGTGCGCAAGCCCAGCGCAAGCGAGAGCGATTTTCACCAGCGTGCAACGGCCGCTTTGATTGCGGCATTGCCGCCTGCGCCCCAGGGTGTGCGGGTGACGGGTGTGGTTGCCGACATCAAGCGCGCCCCCAACATTGGCATGCTGTGCAAAGATCAAAAATCCGGTGACTTCAAAGTTGAAGCCAGTCGTTTTTACGTTCTGGATTTGAGCGAGGAAGAGTCCAACCGCCGACGGGCTCAACGCACGGTAATTACCAACCAGCTTTACGAGTTAGCTCAAATGCCACCCGAGCAGAAGGCCCGGCGCAATGCCTTGCAACAACAGGCAGACGCTGGGTTCACGGCCACGGATGCTGCGCGCAAGAACCGTGATGAAGCGACAGCCAAGGCGCGTGAGAGCGAGGCGAAAGCCTTCTCCCAGCAAGCTCGTGACATGCAAAAGGCCCATGACGACGCGGTGCGACCCCAAACCGATGAGCTGACCAAACGCCGGGATGCGATTCCACTGGCAGGCCAGGAGGCGGCGGTGCGGTTGCACATCAATCTCGCCAAGTTGCCGGCTGTCTCAAGCACCGTGCCCCATGGCATTTATGGTGCGGCCAGCCCAGGGCTTAGCGCGTCGTTCAAAGTGCAGAACCTCACCTGGTCAGTCGGCGGCAGCGATACACCGCTACGTCAGGCGCTGGCGGATGCGCTGGACAAATCCCGATTGCAGGGGCTGGTGGGCAAGTCACCACCGGGTGTTGAAGAGTCAGAAGCCTTTGCACTGAAATTGCAGCCCGTTTCAGTTGCGCAATCGGCACAAGCTGCCGTATCCCCTTCCGCCACGCCAGCGAACGCCGAGCCCAGTGCAGCAGCGGTTGCAGTGAGCACCCCAGCCGCCAAACCCGCAGCGCCGTTCGCGACAGCGGAGCCAATCAAAAATGCGGCCGAAGCGGTCAACACGCTGCGCGGCCTGTTTGGGCGATGAACAAAGTAGATTTGAGTATCCACAAAGGAGCGACACCATGAACCATCGCAAATTAACCCACCCCACCCAAGCGAGCTTGATCTTCCTGATGTCAGCGCTTTGCAGCGCTGCGCAGGCGCAAACGCCCGGCAAACCGCCACAAGCGCAGGCCTGGATTGATGTCGCCACCTTCAGTGGCATGAGCATGCCCAGTGGCGGTATGGCAGGCTTGGGCAGCCTGTTTGGTGGCGGCGCGACCAAGGTGACGTTTCCGGCCACGCAAACCACCAACAGTGGCCGCGTGATGGATGTGACGCTGTCTACCCGCAACAACCCGCAGCTTGCACAAGGTATCCACACCATCCCCACCGGGCTGCAATTGGGCACGCAGCTCAACCTGGTTGCGCCCCAAGGCGGGCAGCCTGCGCCGGATCGGGATGAGCCTTATGTCGATCAGCCGCGTGACAAACCCAAAGGCCGAATCCTGCTGTACTGGGGCTGTGGTACCACGATCCGCGCGGGTCAACCCCGCGTGCTGGACATGGCGAGCCTCAAGCCGGACGATGCTGCAAAGGTGTTCATTGCCCGCAGCGCCACCCAGCGCGGTGTCCACAGTGCGCAAGGCCGCCCACATTGGCCCCATCAGAACGCAGGCCAGGCGCTGGCCGAGAACGCGTCGCTCGCGGGCGACCACAGCTTCAGCGCCAACGGCCTGCCGCCGGGGTTTGCTTTCAGCATTGGGCAATCTAATGATGTGATGCCGGCGCTGGCACTGAACTCTTCAGACCAAGGCGGTGTCACCGCGCTGGATTGGAATTCGCTGCCGACGGCGCGCGGCTATTTTGCCGGTGCCATCGCCTCCAAGTCAGAAGCCGAGATGATCATCTGGAGTTCCAGTGAGCTGCCCGACACCGGTTTTGGCCTGTTTGACTACCAGACCAATCCTGCGGTGGACGGCTGGGTCAAGGAGCGCGTGTTGCTGGCCCCTGGCACCACACGCTGCAACGTGCCCAAGGGCGTGCTGCCGGCCGAAGGCGCGATGCTGCGGCTGATTGCTTACGGCCCAGAACTCAACTTGGTGCACCCACCGCGCCCGGCCGACACGCGCGCCGCCTGGGAGCCGCTGTGGGCGGTGAAACTGCGCCTCAAGTCGATGGCAACGTCGGTTGCAGGCATGCCTTCAATGGGTGAGGCGATGAGGGGCGAAGAAAAACCGGGCTCCACCAACGCGGGCGACCCGCCCCCAGCCGCCAAAGCACCTGGCGCAGTCGATCTGCTGCGTGGCTTGTTTGGGCGTTGATTTATCGATGCAAATCGGGCAGGAGAAGGGGGCACAAGTCGCCAATGATGCGAATGTCAAGGCAGACGCGTAGACTACGCCCATGAACATTTCGCCAACCCAACGACCAACGCCCAACCTCGCCGTGCTGGGCCTGATCTTGAGCGCGCTGCTCTGCGCCGCTGGCCCCGTGCTGGCCTCCGACTACGAGCGCGAAGCGCGCTTCGCGGAGCTGGTGAAATCCCAACTGGTGGTGGGCGATGCGGTCACGCTTTCGCCACCCCCGGGTTCCCCTACCAACTTTCGTCCGTTCCTAGGTCTTTACGCCAAGGGCAACGCGGACTTGCCTGCGCTGGTGCTCGCGCACGGCGTGGGCAACCACCCGGATGAAAGCTTGACGGGAAGCCTGCGCCAGCGCCTGCATGACATGGGCTACACCACGCTGGCGATTCAGTTGCCGATTGGGGCCAAAGAGGCAACGCTTGACGATTACTACCCTGCCCTGTTCCCCGAGGCGAGCAGCCGCCTGCACGCGGCCAGCGCATGGCTGCGTGCGAAGGGTCACAGCAAGGTCGCATTGGTGAGCCACACCATGGGCTCTTGGATGGCGAATGTCTATCTTGATCAGCAGGCCACC
Source organism: Rhodoferax sp. (assembly GCA_031416395.1). Taxonomy (GTDB): domain Bacteria; phylum Pseudomonadota; class Gammaproteobacteria; order Burkholderiales; family Burkholderiaceae_C; genus JANYCG01. The sequence continues at coordinate 2,925 of JANOTO010000277.1, forward strand.
CGCGACAACTTCAGCGCCTACCAGGCCTGGGTGTGCATCTCGCTCACGGGCGGCTACTCGTCGGGTGTGCGCAACTATCCGATCCCCGTGCTTGATTTGTATGGCGAGCAGGATATCCCCGTCACCGTGTCTGCAGCCTGGCGCAGAGCCGGTTTATTGCGACTTGCCGCGACAGGATCGAAGCAAGTGATGATCGCTGGAGCCGATGCGCAATGGCGCGGCAAGGAGCAGGCTGCGGCGGATGCGATTGGAGAATTTTTGCGAACGCTGCGTCCCTAGCGCCTCCTAATCACGCGTGTCCATCAAGCGCGCCAGGCCACCCGCTTAGCCAATCGCTCGAACGCCATATCGACCACGATAGCGAGCATGCCGACCAACACCGCCCCTTGCAGAACATAGGCCGTGTTGAAGCCACTCAAACCCACAATGATGGGCGAGCCCAGAGTTTTGGCACCGACCGTCGATGCGATGGCTGCCGTGCCGATGTTGATGATGACCGATGCGCGCACGCCCGCCAGCCACACGGGCAGCGCCAGTGGCACTTCGACCTGTACAAAGCGCTGCCAAGGCGACATGCCCATACCGTCTGCCGACTGGTGCACGGCGACAGGAACTGACTGCAGGCCCGCCACCGTAGATTGCAGCACCGGCAACAGCCCATACAGAGCCAGGGCAATCAAGGCAGGTAGCTCGCCAAAACCCACCACGGGTACGGCAATCGCCAGCACCGCAACCGGTGGAAAGGTCTGGCCGATGGATCCAATCGCCTGAACGACTGAGGCAAATTCACGCCCCCGCGCGCGGGTGATGAACACGCCTGCAGCCGTGCCAATCACCACCGCGACGCTGCTGGACAGCGCCACCAACGCGCAGTGCTGCCACAGCAAATCGATGAATGGCTCTTGCAAATACAAGGGCCGCTCCAGCACGGGAAACAGGCGGTGAAACAGCGGCGCGGAATACGGTAGTAGCCACACCAAACCGAGCAACACCAGTGACGACCAAACCAATCGGTCTTGCAGCCACTTGAATAGCGCGGATCTCATGCAGCGGGGTCTGTCGCGGCGCGGTTGAAAATATCTGCAGCATGCAGCACGCCAACATGCAATGCGTCGCTGCCAACGACATTCACCCGCATCACGCGCTGCACCGCCATGAACGACACCACCTCCCGCAAGCTTGCATCCGCTGGAAGGCTTGGCCCGTCAACCGCCACGTCGGCCCGCGCGAATGCCCCGGCGGACTCCAGCGAGAGCAGTTTGATGCCAAGATCGCTGCGCCCGAGAAAGTCGACCACAAAATCACTCGCAGGCTGGCTCAAAAGTTCAAGTGGTGAGCCCACCTGCACGATGCGGCCTTGGTCGAGCAGCACGATTTTGGTCGCCAGCAGCAGGGCCTCGTCGATGTTGTGTGTCACCAGCACGATGGTTTTACCGGAGACTTTGTGAACGCGTTTCATCTCAAGTTGCAAGGCGCTGCGGGTGGCGGGATCGAGCGCGCCAAAGGGCTCGTCCATCAGCAGCACATCGGGGTCGGCTGCCAGCGCGCGGGCCACGCCAATGCGCTGCTGCTGCCCGCCCGAGAGCTGGTGCGGCAGGCGCCTGCGGTACAGGTCTTCGTCAAGCTGAAAGAGCTTTAGCAGCTCCGTCACGCGGCGCTGGATTTTGTCCTTCGGCCAACCGAGCATCTGCGGCACGGTGGCAATGTTGCGCTCCACCGTCCAATGCGGGAACAGGCCGACCGATTGAATCGCGTAGCCCATGCGAAGGCGCAGTTCGCGCACTTCGAACTTGCAAATCTCCTCGCCACTGAGCAATATCTTGCCCGTGTCATGGTCTTCCATGCGGTTGATCATCTTGAGTAAGGTGGACTTACCCGAGCCGGAGGGGCCAATCACCACCACGAACTCGCCCTGGTTGATTTTCAGATTCAAGCCATCGATCACCCGCGTGCCGCCGTACGATTTTGCGATGTTGATGAATTCGATCATGGCGTGATTTGTACCAGCTTGATGGCGAGCTTGAACAGCGCATCAGCCAGCACCGCCAGGCCCACGATGGGCACCACACCCAGCAGCACCAGATCTTGCGCACTGCTGAACAAGCCTTCAAACATGATCGCACCCAGGCCGCCCGCGCCAATCAATGCCGTGATGGTGGCCATGCCAATCGCCGCGATGGTCGCAGTTTGAATACCGGACAGCAGCACGGGCAGCGCCAGCGGCAATTGCACGCGCGCGGCGATTTGCCAGGGCGACATGCCCATACCACGGGCTGCATCGACAACCGCCTGCGGCACCTGTTGCAGGCCCGCCAAGGTGCCGCGCACCACGGGCAGCAGGCTGTAGAGCACCAACGCAATCACGCCAGGGGCCATACCCACGCCACTGATGCCAGCGCGCGCAAGCTGCGGGAAAGTAGCCGCCAACAGCGCCAGTGGCGCCATCAACAGGCCAAACAGGGCAATCGACGGAATCGTCTGAATGAGGTTGAGTACGGGAAACACCGCCGCGTTAACAGACTGCTCGCGGTGCGCCCACCAGCCTAGCGGCAGGCCGATGCACAGCGTGGGCACCAGTGCAAACAGCACGATCTGTAAATGGCGCAATACGGCAGCAGCAAAAGTGTCGGCGCGGTTGGCATGCTCTTTCATGATCGACAGCGCGTCGCCCATGCCAGAGGCCAGCATGCCCATAACGACCGAGAGCACAACGGCCAAGAGCGCCACGCGCGTTAACAACCCGGCACCCAGGCGCTGCAAGGCATCCGCCGCCATCAACCAGGCCAGCACCAACAGCGCCCAAAACGCACCGCCGAACGATGTGCGTGCAATAGCGGACTGGGTGAGGGCCACGTGCTGCGCATAAGCACCTGCCATTGCAAGCAGCAAGACCACCAGCACGCAAGCCGCACACACTTGCAGCCACAGGATCACGCGTGCAGCCTTCAGCACCGAAGTCAACAGGCACAGCAGCAGCACAGCACCCATCAACCAGTTCACGATGGACGGCAATGTGATCAGCACCTGCCACAGCCCAATCGGCTCGCCCGTCATCATGCGGTTAGGCGCGCTTCGCACCAACGGCAGACCGACGATGGCACAAGCCGCCAGCAATGACAGCAAGCCAGTGACGGGGTTCCAGCTCAATGAAAGAGTAGTAGGGCTAAGCACAATGAGGCGCAGCCCGAGGCAGACTACTTCAGCAAGCCTTTGGACTTCAAAAAGTCACCCGCCACCTTCTTCGCATCTTGCCCTTCGATCTGAATTTTGGCGTTCAGCGCTTGCAGCGTCACACCGTCAAGCGCCTTGAACACGGGGGTCAAAATCGTTTGGATCTTGGGGTTTTTGGCCAGCACCTCGGCGCGCACCGTGGGGGCTGGCGCGTAGATGGGCTGCACGCCCTTGGTGTCTTCCATGATCACCAGGCCCAACGCTGCCACCGGGCCATCGGTGCCATAGGCCATGGCGGCGTTGACGCCAGATGTTTTTTCAGCCGCTGCACGAATGGTGACTGCGGTATCGCCCCCCGCCAAGGTCAGCACCTGATCCGGCTTGAGCTTGAAGCCATAGGCGGTCTGAAACGCGGGCATAGCATCAGAACGCTCCACAAACTCGGCCGATGCCGCCAGCTTGAACTGCCCGCCGGCATTGATCCACTTGCCCATGTCGTCCAACGTTTTGAGCTTGTTGGCGGTGGCCACGTCTTTGCGAATCGCGATGGCCCAGGTGTTGTTGGCAGGCGATGGCTCCAGCCACACCAGCTTGTTCTTCTCCATGTCCAACGCCTTCACGCGCTCGTAACCCGCGCGGGCATTCTTCCAAACCGGGTTGGATTCTTCAGCGAACATGAAGGCGCCGTTGCCGGTGTACTCGGGGTAGATATCGATCTCACCCGCGATCAGCGCGCCGCGCAAAACCTTGGTGTTGCCCAGCGCGGTTTTATTCTCGGTTTTGACGCCACCCGCCTCCAGCGCCAGCACGATCATGTTGCCCAAGAGCTTGCCTTCTGTGTCAATTTTGGAGCCGACGCGCACCGGCGCACTTTGGGCCAGTGCAGTGCCTGCGAGAACGCTGCTGAACAGCACGCAAACGCTGATGTTCAACGCAAGCAACGCCAGCAGCCCGCGGCGGTTAAGAGTTGATGGCAAAGCAGTCATTTATTTCGTCCTTTTTGGGAGTTGGCCAGCGGCGATTCCGCCGTTTGTGCAAGTATGCCCAAATCTTGCAACTGCCGTGTATTGGCCTGTTACGCTTTGAAGGGCTGACCGGGCCAAACTGTCAAATCAGCGCAAAGCCGCCTGCAAAATCTCCTGCAAGCGCTTGTACGAGGCTTCGCGCGCCGCCAGATTTTGCCCAGCCATCACACCTTTGCCGGGGTGCAAGCGGCTCGGAATCTCCTTGCGTTCCCGCACGCCTGGCAGCGGCGTGTCAAAGTCATGCACGGCGTTGGGGTAGACGTGCAACTCCAGCGAATGGGACGACGGGGGTGACGCAGCCTTGAGCCCTTGCATCAACGCAATACAGGGGCCAGGCGGTGTCCAATCGTCATCAGCGCCTAAAAAAAGGGTGAGAGACGTGTTGGGTTGGTACTTTTTTTCAAGCGCATTGGAGCAACCGGGATAAAAAGCGATGGCGGTTTTGAACGGCTCGATAGGTGCCGCGCTGCGCTTAACCGTCTCAGGTACGGCCTGAGTGATCGCCTCAGTAACCGCCAGCACCGCACTGCCGCCGTGCGACCAGCCAATCACCGCCACGCGCGACGGGTCTGCCCACGGCTGCGCGCGCACCCAGGCCAGCGCGCCGAAGGCATCAGCTCGGCGTTGGGTTTGAGTGACATTTCTTGTGCCAATCGGCTGCGCGCAAAGCGATGCTTCACCACGCGCGGTCAAGCTGTCGGGAAAAAGAACGTGATACCCCATGCCTTGCAGCATCGTACCCATCGCCTGATGCCGCGCATTGAGAAGGCCCTTGCGGGCGCCTGTGCTCGCATAAAGCCCGCCGCAGCCGTGCAGGGCGACAACGACAGGTTTGGGGACTTCCGGGATACTGTCAGACGCTGGTTTAAACCACCAAGCCGAAAGAAGCGTGCCATCCAGACTTGGCACCACCACTTCCTGCTGCGCGCGCAGGGTGCTGCTGCACCACAGCAAACCCAGGCAAAACAGCAACCGCATCGCGCGCTATTTCTTGGGTGGAATGATCGGCAGCGAGCTGGACAAGCCACCATCGACCGCCAGCGCCTGGCCGTTGACATACGACGCATCGTCGGATGCCAAAAATAGCGCCGCCTGCGCGATTTCACTTGCAACGCCGTAGCGACGCAGCGGGTTGAGTTGGCCTATTTTTGCCTCAGAACCATGCGCGCGGGCACGCTCGAAGATAGGCTGCGTCATGCCCGTCTCAATCAAACCAGGGCAGACCGCGTTGATGCGAATGCCTGTGCCTGCAAACTGGTTCGCGCTGGTCTGCACCAGGCTGATCACGCCTGCCTTGCTGGCGCTGTAGGGTGGCCCGCCCGCGCCGGAGCGCAGGCCTGCGACGGAGGCAGTGCAGATGATGGAGCCCTTGCCAGCCGGCACCATCACCCGAGCGGCGTACTTGATGGCGAGGAACGGGCCAATCAAATTGATCGACAAAATGTTCATCCAGTCCTGCGCCGTCAAATCGTCATAGCGCGGCGCACCGCCGCTCACGCCCGCGTTGGCGTAGACGATGTCGAGCCCGCCAAACTCGCTGACTGCCGCTTGAATGAAGGCTTCAACCTCCACCTCCTTCGACACATCTGCCACCCGCGCCACTGCCCGGCCACCGGCTTTGTTGATCGCATCAGCCGTGGCTTGCACGTCTGGCGAGCGATCCACCACAATCAGCTTCGCACCGTGTTCAGCAAACAGCAAACTGGTGGCGCGGCCAATGCCGCTGGCGGCTCCGGTGATGACGGCGGATTTTCCTTCGAGACGTTTCATGAATTTCCTTGGATTTTCTTCATTTTACTACATTTGTAGTAGAGTTTGGCTAAAAATGAACCTGCAGGTTAATTATTGACACCAAAACGGCTCAAATCATCAATATATTAACTAAATTTGGCCTTAGCTCTAGGATTAATTGAATAGTTAGCTATATTATTAATAGCTATTCATCAAACCTTAGCCTCCACCCAACTGCGTACGCTGGCTAGCGCCCCAGCCAACTTCGCAGGCTCGGTGCCACCGGCCATCGCCATATCCGCCTTGCCACCGCCTTTGCCGCCGACTTGGCCCGCGACGTAATTGACGAGTTCGCCAGCCTTGACTTTGTCAGTGCAATCGGCAGTCACGCCGACAGCGATTTGCACTTTGGCGCCATCGACAACACCGAGCACGACGACGGCGGATTTCAGCTTGTCTTTAAGCTTGTCCATCGTGTCGCGCAGGGTTTTGACATCAGCGCCTTCGAGTTGGGCGACCAGCAGTTTGAAGGTTTTGCCGTCTTTG
>JANOTO010000278.1:0-5030 GCA_031416395.1 Rhodoferax sp.
TTTCTCAATTTTTGACTACAATTGTGGTAAAAAATACCTTGTCAGCCTATCAACACTGAACCAATTTCAAGTCCTGAAATTTATAAATAATCTATTTTAATAATCAATTAGTGCGATAAATGATCTGTTTATTTATCGCACTAATTAATTATTTCAATAGATTATTTATGAATATCAGAACTAGAAATTGATTCAGTATTGATAGGCTGGCAAGGTATTTTTTACCACAATTGCAGTAAAAAAATCAAAAAAATTAACTCGCAGGTTAATAATTAGCGATTTCAAGTCAATTTTCATCACATTATGAATAAAATAATGCTCTCGCTCTCGAATAATATGCATAGTGTGCTATTAATATAATAGTAATCAAAAGTTCCAGTCTGTCGCTACCTCAGCACCCCCAACGCAAACGGCAGGCTCACCACGCCCAGCAGCGTTGACAGCGTCACCAGCGCCGCCACCGGCGCGCCGTCGTATCCCATGCGCGCTGCCAGCACGTAACAGCTTGACGCGGTAGGCAGGGCTGAGAAGGCCAGCAGGATGGTGGTTTGCAGGTCTGACAATCCGAGCGCGCGCGACAGACCCCAGGCGATCAGCGGCAGGACCAGATGACGGATTGACAGCACCGCCACGCTTACGGTTTTGTTACGCGCGAGCGCTCTCAGTTGCAGGCCGGCACCCGCTGCCATCAGCCCCAGCGCCAGCGACGCGGCCCCGACGCGGGTCACGGTCGGCTCCAGCCAGATGGGCATTGAAAACCCCAGCAGATTGGCGATCAGACCTGAAGTTGTGGCGATGACCAGCGGGTTGCGGATTAGCTCACTCAAAAACCCGCGCTCGCTGTGGCGCGCCATCGGCCACACGGCACCCATGTTGCTCAAAGGCACGCTCACGCCAATCAGCACGGCGATCAGCAGCACACCGGGCGGCCCCGCCAGCCGTTCGGCTACCGCAAGGCCGATAAACGAATTGAAGCGAAACGCGATCTGAGCGCTGGCGGCATGGTCGCGCACGTTGATATGGCTTTTGAGCCACGGCAGGTAGGGCAGCGCGTAGGCGAGGGCAATGCCGCTCAAACTCACGCCCCAGCCCGCGGCGATCAGGCCTGAAGTCGCCTTCAAATCCAGCGGGCTTTTCACAATCGAGTGGAACAGCAGCACGGGGAACAAAAAGTAGTAGACCAAGGATTCGACCTGCGCCCACACGGTACGGTCCAGCTTGGTGTAGCGGCACACCAGGTAGCCGCACAGGATGAGCGAGAAATCGGGGAAAAGCAGTTGGGCGTAGTTCACCGCTTGAAGCCTATCAGCAAAAAAAACACCAGCAGGCATGCAACCGCCTCGGGGTTTGCCCGTATGCGTAATCCACAATCAAACCGTTGCTATGGATGAATCACAATAATGTGCACACCTGTCTTAACTGGAGCCACGCTTATGTTTTCCAAAATGCCCCGCCGCACGCTCGTACCCATGATCGCACTCACCTTGCTGGCAACCGCCTTGCAGGCAGGCGCGCAAGGCTATCCCAACAAGGTCGTGAAGCTGCAAGTGCCGTTCGCACCCGGCGGCACCACCGACATCATTGCCCGCGTGATTTCGGAGCCTCTGGGCCGTGCCCTGGGGCAAAACGTGATCGTAGAAAACAAGGCCGGCGGCGGTGGCGTGATTGGCGCAAATGAAACCGCCAAGGCCGCGCCCGACGGCTATTCGCTGGGCATGGCGACGGTGTCGACGACTGCGGCGAACCCGGCCATCAATCCCAAAATGCCCTACAACGCGGCCACCGATTTCACGCCGATCATCAACATTGCGGCAACGCCCAATTTGATCGCCGTGCATCCCAGCTTTCCCGCGAAGAACTACAAAGAGTTTGTCGAGGTGCTGAAAAAATCGCCGGGCAAATATTCCTATTCATCGTCGGGAACAGGTGGCATTGGCCACCTGCAAACCGAGCTGTGGAAAGGCCTTCAGGGCGTGTTTGTCACGCACATTCCGTACTCAGGTGCGGGGCCCGCGCTGCGCGATACGGTCGGTGGGCAGGTTGAGATCATCTTTGACAATGTGCCCTCGGCATTGCCGCACATTAAAGCCAACCGACTGATTCCCCTGGCCGTGGCTGCGCCGCAACGCTTGGCCGCGATGCCCGATGTGCCGACCTTCAAAGAGCTGGGCCTGGAGCCCGTCAATCGCATGGCCTATTACGGCATCTACGGCCCCAAGGGCTTGCCAAAAGAGGTGGTCGACAAAGTGAATGCGGCAGTGCGTAAATCACTGGAAGACCCAGCAGTCAAGAAACGCATTGAAGACACGGGCTCGTTTGTGGTGGCCAATTCGCCCGAGCAGTTTGCGGTGCAAATGGCGGAGGAGCTAGCGGTCTACAAAAAGGTGGTGGAAACCGCCAAACTCAAGCTGGAGTGACTCCATTCAGTCGCTGAAGCAAGCGCCCATCCATACCGATATTCATCCCGGTGACAGGGCGCTGATCGACGCGTTCACCGATGCGCTGTGGCTTGAAGACGGATTATCGAAAAACACGCTGGCCGCGTATCGGCGTGATTTAAATCTGTTTTGCGGCTGGCTGGCGGCGCAAAGCAAACGCCTGAATGAGACGGCAGACGTTGATTTTTTGGCCTACTTCTCAGCGCGCCACAGCAGCACCAAGGCGACCAGCGCAAATCGCCGCCTGACCGTCTTCAAGCGTTACTTCCGCTGGGCTTTGCGGGAGCGCCATACCCGCAAAGACCCCACGCTCAAAATCTTGCCCGCCCGCCAGGCCCAGCGCTCGCCCTCCAATCTGACCGAGGCGCAAGTCGAGGCGCTGCTATATGCACCAGATGTCTCGACTGCGCTGGGCGTGCGTGACCGCACCATGCTGGAGTTGATGTACGCCAGCGGCTTGCGTGTGAGCGAGTTGGTCAGCCTCAAGGTGCTCAACATCAGCTTGAGCGAGCACGTGGTGCGCGTCACAGGTAAGGGCAACAAAGAGCGGCTGATTCCGTTTGGCGAAGTTGCCAGCGTATGGCTTAAACAATACTTGGTGCAGATTCGCCCTGCGATGACAGCGGGCAAGCCGACGGATGATTTGTTTGTGACGAACCGTGGCAGCAAGATCGGCACCAGCATGTCGCGGGTGATGTTTTGGATGATCGTCAAAAAGTATGCGTTGATGGTGGGTATTACGTCCAAGCTGTCGCCCCACACCCTGCGCCACGCGTTTGCGACGCACCTTCTTAACCATGGTGCCGACTTACGCGCGGTGCAGATGCTGCTGGGGCATGCGGATATTTCCACGACGACGATCTACACGCATGTGGCGCGTGAGCGGCTGAAGAAGGTTCTTGCGCAGAATCATCCTAGGGGGTGATTCTCATCTTTGGCTCAAGCCTGAGCTTTCATCATCAAGGCTATCGCCGCTGGAAAACCCAGCCAGAAGCCTGACGCAGGCATCAGCGCGACACCCGCGACGCACAGCAGAAGCAGCCCAAGCCCGACGTTTCTCAAGCCCTGATGCTGACCACTACGCTCCATCGGCACCACTGCCGCCGCCAGCATCGCCATCATCACGCCAAAGATCGCGAACCATACGGCAGCGCCCGTCATCGGGTCTTGCCCCACGGCGTTGATGATGCCGCGCTGAACGATGTCTGCATACACCGGACCAAAAAACACACCCGCGTAGATCGTGTGCAGCACGGCGATGCCCAGGAGCCAGTAGCCGACCCAGACTTTGCGCGCTTTTTGAAGCTGTTTCTGAACGTTTTGCATAGAGGTTCTCCTTAAAAATAACGGGGGTTGATCCAAGGGTTTGCAGTGCGAACTTGCGCACCCATCGCTTTGAGCATTTGCACCAGGCCGATGTAGCTTCGGTCGAAGTAGGGCAGGTCGGGTGGGATGCTTTGCATGAGCGCGACCGCCTGGCGCTGCGTCGTCGATTGCATCGTTGGCAACGGCGGATGCTGCGTAAAGTCGTAAACATCGGTCGTGAAGGGCAGGCGTTGCCAGTGCTGCAAATCGACCAGTGCGGGCATCAATTGGTTCACGAAATCGGTCGCGCTCAAATCGGGTGCGATCATGCCAAGGCGCAGGTAGGCTGCCTGCAAGGCCAGATGGTCAACTGGACTGCGCAGTAAGGCCGACCAAGCGGCGCGGATGGAATGAACAAACTCGGCATCCAGCGCGCGCGTGCAGCCAAAATCCAGTAGCCCCAATCGACCATCGGGCATGAAGAGGTAGTTGCCGGGGTGCGGGTCGGCCTGCAGACGGCCCAGCTCAAACATGCAGCGCAAAAAGGTGTCGAACAGCGTTTGGCCAAACCGGTTGCGCTCGGCTTGGCTCGGCAGCGTTTGCAGCCACTCGTTCAGATGCTGGCCGGGCAGGTGTTGCATCGTCAGTACGCGTTTGGCCGAGAGTTCTGGCAGCGGTTGCGGCACGACGACCGTGTCGTTGTTGAGTTGCTGGCCAAACCAGACGAGCTGGCTGGCCTCGTGCGTGTAGTCCAGCTCTTCTCCCAGCTTCGTTTCGATGTCCGCCAGCACCTGCTCGATCATGTGGGCCTTGGGCAGTGCCTGCGAGCCTCTCGCAAATGCAGTCAACAAGCCACGCAGGAGTTGCAAGTCGCTGCTGACAGACTCGGCCATGCCAGGGTACTGCAACTTAACCGCTACCGCCTGTCCACTGTGGGTGGTGGCAGCGTGGACTTGACCCAGGCTGGCGGCGGCAAAGGCTTGCGGGTTGAACGCGGCAAACAGTTCGTGGGCGGGTTTGCCAAAGGATTCACGCATCAGCTTGATGACCAAAGCGCGGTTCAACGGTGTGGCTTGGTAGTGCGCTTTGGCAAGTTCGGCGCGCACACCGTCTGGCAAGAACCCGAGTTCCATGCTCAGCAATTGCGAGGCCTTCAGCGCGGTGCCTTTCAACTGGTTCAGCGCGCTGAACAGGATGCGCCCGAGGTTCGCTTGATGGTCTGCGGTCGCTAGCACTGTTTGTGCCTCAGATCGGGCAAGTGATTGCGCTTTATGCCCCAATTGCGCC
>JANOTO010000279.1:0-3055 GCA_031416395.1 Rhodoferax sp.
AGGGAAACTCTGCATAACCTCCCAAATAGTCGTGTATGAAATTGGGTAAGGCTATAAAATACGTAGCATGAAACAAGTCGCATTAGATCTCAAGCTGGACGTCAAAAGGACTCGCAAACGCGAGTTCCTAGAGCAGATGGAAAAAGTTGTACCTTGGGGGGAACTGGTGGCACTCATCACCCCCTTTTACCCTGAGGGCCGCAGCAGCAGACCCCCCTTCTCGTTGCACAGTATGTTGCGCACGCACTTCTTGCAGCAATGGTTCAACCTGTCAGACCCTGCGATGGAAGAAGCCTTCTTTGATACCCCGCTGTACAGGGAGTTCGCCCAGCTTGAGGCCTTGAGTCGCCTGCCTGATGAAAGCACCATCCTACGGTTTCGCCACCGCCTGGAGAAACACAAGCTGGCTGAGCAAATTCTGAAAGTTGTCAATGACTTGCTCTGCCAGCGCGGCCTGCTATTAAAGACAGGCACCGTGGTCGACGCCACCTTGATAGCTGCCCCCACCTCCACCAAAAACAAAGACAAAGCACGCGACCCCGCGATGCATTCAAGCAAGAAAGGCAACGAGTGGAGCTTTGGCATGAAAGCGCATATCGGCGCAGATGCTGAGTCTGGCCTGGTGCACACCGTGCGTACCACCTCGGGTCACGTGAATGATGTGACCGAGGGCAATAGCCTGCTGCATGGTGAAAAGATCATGGCTTTTGCAGATGCAGGCTACCAAGGCGTAGACAAACGCCCTAATGCCAAGGCAAACGTGACCTGGAACGTGGCCATGAAGCCGGGCAAACGTCGCGTATTGGACAAAGACAATCTGGCCGACGCACTGATTGAGCAAGCAGAAAAGCTCAAGGCCAGCGTTCGCGCCAAAGTAGAGCACCCATTTCGGGTCATCAAGCGCCAGTTTGGTTATGTCAAGGTGCGCTACCGGGGCTTGAAGAAGAACGCGCATCAGTTGGTGACGCTGTTTGCACTCTCCAATTTGTGGATGGTGCGCAGTCACCTGATGAAAGCTCAGGAATGAGTGCGCCTGAGAAGGGGCAAAAGGCCCTTAAAGGCGGGAAAACCCGCCAAAAAGACTTCAGTAATAACTGAAATAGGGACTTCAGACGACCAAAATCCGAAATCTGAACCTTTGGGCTCTTTAGCTCATCTGGCGACGAGTTATTCAGACCATCCCTAGAGCATCAAAAGGCTTGCAATTTAGCCAGAATCCGAAAAATTCACCTTAAATTAACTCACAGGTTAATTTATGGCGTATTTCACCCCTGCCGCCAGGGCAAACCGTGAAAGCGCCAGCCACCCCTGAAGCCGCGATGGGCGTTTGCATCGGGGTCGCCCTCAAAGCCTTCCAGAATGTTGTAAGCCTCAAAACCCAGCTCGGTGGCACGCTTGGCGGCGGCAATGCTGCGAATGCCGCTGCGGCACAGCAGCAGCACGCAGGCACCGGGTGGCGCGGCGGCTTTCAGCTGATCATCAAACGTAGGGCTGACGGCCATGCCCGGCCAGTTTTTCCACGGCACGAAGGGCGCGCCCGGCACAAAGCCTACCCAGTCACGCTCGGCCTCGGTGCGGATGTCGATCAGCAGGGCTTTGCCGCTGTGCGCCCACGCCCACGCCAACACCGGTGAGATGTCGCCCGCGTAGCCTTGCGCGGCGCGTGGCTGTGGGTCTGGCGCGGCGGAGGTACCCTCGCTCGGGGTGGCATCGTGCCGAATGCCAGAGGTCTGGTTGGCTGGCACAGCTTCGTCCAGCCGCTTGGGTTTGGGCAGGTTGAGCGAATCCATGGTGGCCATAAACTGATCCCGCGACTTGTTGGCGATTCGCGCATTGGACGTTTTCTCAATCTCGATGGTCGAACCGGTCTTGCCGTTGTAGTCATGCCCCGGCCACACCTGCGTTTGCCCCGGCAGTTTGAACAAAACGGTGGTGATGCTGCGGTACAAGTCGGCGCTGCTGCCCGACTGGAAATCAGTGCGCCCGCAGCCATTGATGAGCAGCGTGTCGCCCGTGAAGACGTGGCCTGTATCGGTCGCGCTGCGGTGATCTTGCACGGGCAGCCACAGGTAGCTCATGCTGCCTGCGGTGTGGCCGGGTGTGTGCAGCGCGCGAAGCTGCTCGCCACCGAAACGCAGCGTATCGCCATCTTTGAGCTGAAAGGCGGCGGTGGTGATGCCGCAGCCATCGGGTGCTGCGGTTTTGGCACCCGCGTGCTCCGCCAGTGAGCCAGCGCTGGTGATGTGATCGGCATGCGCATGCGTCTCAACCGTCCAGCCGAGCTTCAGCTTGTGTTGACGAAGCACGCCCAAGTCGCGCTCCAACTGGCTGTCCACGGGGTCGATGATCAGCGCATCGCGCGTGTTCTCGTCAAACAGGACGTAGGTGTAAGTGGACGAGGCAGGGTCGAAGAGTTGGATCGGGTTCATGGTGTCCTCTTTAGGCTTGGGTATCACGCGAATTTGGCCAGCAGCGCGGCCACCCGGCTCGCCGGGAAGTCGCCTTGCTCAATGACACAGCCGACCATGTTGAAAAACGCCTTGTCCAGCGCCTTGCGCGCGGCTGACAACTGCTGCGCGACCTCTTCACAATCGGCATCCAAATCAATCAGCCGCTGCACACCGCGAAGTTGGCCCTCCACGCGGGCGAGGCGCGCGCGCAGGGCTTTTTTTTGGGTTTCGTTCTTCAGTTTTGACATGATGATTCCGAAAATATATACTGGGTAGAGTATACTGTGATATCTTAAATTTATCAAGAAAGCAAACACAATGCATCCTTTTTTACAGTCCTTGGCGGGCGGCCTGCTGATCGGCTTGGCCAGTTGGCTGCTACTGTTCACGCTCGGGCGCGTGGCGGGTATCAGCGGCATTGCAGGCGGGCTGATTGCGCCGCGTGCTGTGCCCGCCAGCGATCGCGGCTGGCGCTGGGCCTTTGTACTGGGCTTGGTGGTGGCCGGGGCGGTGATGGCATGGGCCACCGGCCAGTCGCAGGTTGCACCCCGACCGATTTTCCTGCTGCTGGCGGCCGGGCTGCTGGTCGGCTATGGCACGGTGAC
>JANOTO010000280.1:0-3679 GCA_031416395.1 Rhodoferax sp.
GGCATCAAGCCCGACTGGATGGTGCTCGAAGTGCTGCCGGTGCTGCCGCCCGATTTGCGTCCGTTGGTGCCGCTGGACGGTGGCCGTTTCGCCACGTCTGACCTGAACGACCTGTACCGCCGCGTGATCAACCGCAATAGCCGTCTGCGCCGTTTGCTGGAACTCAAAGCGCCCGAGATCATTGCCCGTAACGAAAAACGCATGCTGCAAGAGGCAGTGGACTCGCTCCTGGACAATGGCCGTCGCGGCAAAGCCATGACCGGTGCCAACAAGCGCGCGCTGAAGTCGTTGGCCGACATGATCAAAGGCAAATCAGGACGTTTCCGACAGAACTTGCTGGGCAAGCGGGTGGACTACTCGGGCCGCTCGGTCATCGTGGTCGGCCCCACACTCAAACTGCATCAGTGCGGCTTGCCGAAACTGATGGCGCTCGAGTTGTTCAAGCCTTTCATCTTCTCGCGCCTGGAAGCCATGGGCATCGCGACCACCATCAAGGCGGCGAAGAAAGAAGTTGAATCCGGCACACCCGTCGTGTGGGACATTCTGGAAGAGGTGATCAAAGAGCACCCCGTCATGCTGAACCGTGCGCCTACGTTGCACCGCTTGGGCATCCAGGCGTTTGAGCCGATTTTGATCGAAGGCAAGGCAATCCAGCTCCATCCGCTGGTTTGTGCCGCGTTCAACGCCGACTTTGACGGTGACCAGATGGCCGTTCACGTGCCCTTGTCGGTCGAAGCGCAGATGGAGTGCCGCACGCTCATGCTGGCCTCCAACAACGTGCTGTTCCCGTCCAATGGCGAGCCGTCCATCGTGCCGTCGCAAGACGTCGTTCTGGGCCTGTACTACACCACCCGCGAGCGTATCAACGGCAAAGGCGAAGGCTTGATCTTCTCCGACACCGGTGAGGTGCAGCGCGCATTTGACGCCAACGAGGTGGAACTGAATTCACGCATCAACGTGCGTTTGACCGAGTACACCAAAGACAAAGATACGGGCGAATTTGTGCCGTCCACCAAGCTGTGGGAAACCACGGCAGGCCGCGCATTGCTGTCCGAGATTTTGCCTAAAGGCCTGCCTTTCTCCAACCTGAACAAGGCGCTGAAGAAGAAGGAAATCTCCAAGCTGATCAACGTGTCATTCCGCAAGTGTGGCCTGAAGGAAACCGTGGTGTTCGCCGACAAGCTTCTGCAAGCGGGCTTCCGCTTGGCGACGCGTGCTGGCATTTCGATCTGCATCGACGACATGCTGGTGCCTCAGGAGAAGCAAGGCATCATCACGCGCGCTCAAAAGGAAGTCAAAGAGATTGAGCAGCAGTATGTGTCGGGCCTGGTCACGGCGGGTGAGCGTTACAACAAGGTGGTGGACATTTGGGGCAAATCAGGCGACGAAGTCTCCAAGGTGATGATGGCTGGTTTGTCCAAAGAGATGGTGACAGACCGCCACGGCAAGCAGGTGCAGCAAGAGTCGTTCAACTCCATCTACATGATGGCTGACTCCGGTGCGCGTGGCTCGGCTGCGCAGATTCGCCAAGTAGCCGGTATGCGCGGATTGATGGCCAAGCCAGATGGCTCGATCATTGAGACGCCCATCACCGCCAACTTCCGCGAAGGCCTGAACGTGTTGGAGTACTTCATCTCCACCCACGGTGCGCGTAAAGGCTTGGCCGACACAGCACTGAAAACGGCTAACTCCGGCTACCTCACGCGCCGTTTGGTGGACGTGACGCAGGATCTGGTGGTGACCGAGCAGGACTGCGGCACCCACCACGGTTACCTGATGCGTGCGATTGTCGAAGGCGGGGAGGTGATCGAGTCCCTACGCGATCGAGTGCTCGGCCGCACCGCCGCTGACGACGTGCTGCACCCCGAAAGCCGTGCCGTGCTCGCCCCCGCAGGCGCGATGCTGGACGAAGACCTAATCGACGAACTTGAAGTGCAAGGCGTGGACGAGGTCAAAGTGCGCACTGCGCTCACCTGCGAGACGCGCTTTGGTATTTGCGCCAGGTGCTACGGTCGCGATCTAGGCCGTGGTGGCCTGGTCAATGGCGGCGAGGCCGTCGGCGTGATTGCGGCACAATCCATCGGCGAGCCAGGCACGCAGTTGACAATGCGCACCTTCCACATCGGTGGTGCGGCATCGCGCGCAGCGGTTGCTTCCAGCGTCGAGGCTAAGTCCAACGGCAGCATCGGCTTCAACGCCACCATGCGCTATGTGACCAATGGTAAAAAAGAGCTTGTGGTGATCGCACGCTCTGGCGAAATCGTCATCCACGACGAGCATGGCCGCGAGCGCGAGCGCCACAAAGTACCCTACGGCGCGATTTTGACCGTCAAGGCCGATCAAGCCGTTAAAGCTGGTGCGATTTTGGCCAACTGGGATCCGCTGACGCGCCCCATCATCACCGAGTTTGCTGGTAAGGCCCACTTCGAGAACGTCGAAGAGGGTTTGACCGTGGCCAAGCAGGTTGATGACGTGACGGGGTTGTCAACCTTGGTCGTGATCGACCCTAAGCGCCGTGGCTCAGCCAAAGTGGTTCGCCCACAGGTCAAGCTGATTGATGCGTCGGGCAACGAAGTGAAGATCCCCGGCACCGATCACTCGGTGACGATCGGCTTCCCGATTGGTTCGCTGGTTCAGGTGCGTGACGGCCAGGACGTCGGCCCCGGCGAAGTGCTGGCGCGTATTCCGGTTGAAGGCCAGAAGACCCGCGACATTACCGGCGGTTTGCCGCGTGTGGCCGAGTTGTTCGAAGCGCGTTCACCGAAAGACAAAGGCGTGCTGGCCGAGATGACGGGTACCGTGTCGTTCGGCAAGGAGACCAAGGGCAAGATCCGCATGCAGATCACCGACCCAGAAGGCACAGTTTGGGAAGAGCTGGTGCCCAAAGAGAAAAACATCCTGGTGCACGAAGGCCAAGTGGTCAACAAAGGCGAGAGCGTGGTGGACGGCCCAGCCGATCCGCAGGATATCTTGCGCCTGCTCGGCTCCGAAGAGCTGGCCCGCTACATCGTGGATGAAGTGCAGGACGTGTACCGCTTGCAAGGCGTGAAGATCAACGACAAACACATTGAAGTGATTGTTCGCCAGATGCTGCGCCGTGTGGTAGTCGACAACGTCGGCGACTCCAGCTATATCTCGGGCGAGCAGGTCGAGCGCTCAGAAATGCTGAACAAGAACGATGCCTTGCGCGCTGAAGGCAAGATTCCAGTCACCTTCACCAACTTGTTGTTGGGTATCACCAAAGCGTCCCTGTCCACCGACAGCTTCATCAGTGCCGCGTCCTTCCAGGAAACCACGCGCGTGCTGACGGAAGCCGCCATCATGGGCAAGCGCGACGAGCTGCGCGGCTTGAAAGAAAACGTGATTGTGGGCCGCTTGATTCCAGCCGGAACCGGTATGGCCTACCACGAAGCTCGCAAAGTGCGTGAAAACATGGACGATGCCGAGCGCCGTGCGATTGCCGATGCCGAAGCCGCCGAGCTGGCCGGCGACCCCGCTGACGCTGACACAGCAGAGACCAGCGCAGGGGTAGCGACGGAATAGCGGATTCGGCTTTCGCTATATTAGTAATAGCGCGCCTAGCATATCTTACAAGAGCTAGGTGCGCTTTTTATTCTTGGATTCCAGTACGAAGCGCAACACTGCCTAGTTTAGCGGCTGCATTTTCAGGCGATAAAAC
>JANOTO010000281.1:0-2146 GCA_031416395.1 Rhodoferax sp.
CAAACCTTGATGCGGCTGGCTGAAAACTGTTTCAATTACCCGGTTCTTGGCGCGGCTGGGTTCAATTGCCTGGCCGATGCTGTCGAGAAGTCGCGCTGCCACACCGCCGTCTATTCTGAGCTTGACGACATCATCACCTCACTCGAGCGCTAATGCCATGTCGTTTACCGACTACGACAACCACCCTTTGATTCAATATCTGCGCGACCCGCAGGCTGCGCTGGGGTTCGGCACCTCTGACTGGGAGCGCCTACTTCGTGCCGCGCGGCACGGTTATTTGTCGAGCCGCGTCGCTTGGCAAGCCACGCAAAACGGACTGATGGCGAAGCTGCCCGAGAAAATTCAATTTCACTTCCATAGCGCCGTGCGCGTTGCGGACAGTCAAGCGATCAGCGTCAATTGGGAGGTGGCCCAAGTCCAGAAGGCGCTGAGTGAACCTGCCATCCCGTTCATCCTTTTAAAAGGCGGCGCGTACATCAAAGGCCAGTTCGGTGCTGCGCCTGGCCGATTGCTCTCCGACATTGACATCATGGTTCCAAAAGACCGCCTGAACGATGCGGAGAAAGCGCTTTACGCCAGTGGATGGTTTCCCACCACGCTCAATGCCTATGACCAGCGCTACTACCGCGAGTGGATGCATGAGCTGCCGCCAATGCAGCACCTGGGGCGTGGCACCACGCTCGATTTGCACCACACGATTTTGCCGCCCACGGCATTGTTGAAGCCTGATGTCAACCTCCTTTGGAAGGCTGCCTGCCCTGTGGCGCATGAAAAAGGTGTGTTCGTACTGGCACCCGTTGACATGGTGCTGCATAGCGCCACCCATTTGTTTCATGATGGCGAGCTTGAGCATGGCCTGCGTGATCTGGTTGATATGGACGCTCTGATCCGTCAGTTCTCAGTGCAACCGCAGTTCTTTGCGGCCTTGATCGAGCGAGCGCAGGCCCTACAACTCGGTCGGCCATTGCATTACGCACTGACCTACTGCAAACTTTTTCTGCATACCCCCATTCCCGAAGCGATTTTTTATCGGGCAGTTGGACTTGGCAGTCAGTCGGTGATGATCAGAAACATCATGGATGTGGTGGTGCTGAGCAGTTTAGGTAGCATCCTGCAAGCCAAGCCAAGCGTGCTGTCGCGCATGTCCCAGTTCGCCATGTATGTGCGCTCACACTATTTGAGAATGCCAATGCGCCTCTTGGTGCCTCACCTTATTCGTAAACAATTCACGGCCAACGAAGATGCACGCTAGCGCAGGAGCTGTCTGAACAATCATTTGATGTGACAAAGAATGCGAGGCATTATGGGTACTGTGGCAGACTCCGCGATCAGCTGGTTCATGGCGCGGTTCGCTGGGATGGTAAAGACCGTCGCGTGTAGTTTCTTGCTGATGTCCCTTGGGGCAGTGGCGCAATCATCGTCGTCAGGACTCATTGACGTTGTGGCGCGCGTCAAACCCGCCATCGTCATCGTCGGCACCTTCAAAGCCACCAACAGCCCTCGATTCACGCTACGCGGCACCGGTTTTGTGGTGGGGGATGGGAATTTTGCGGTGACTAACGCCCACGTCATCCCGGAAGGCCTCGAAAAAGACCCTGAATCCAAAATCGTGATCCAGGTCAGAACGCCGCAAAATGAGTTGCAAGCGCGTTTAGCCACCGTTTTAGAGATCGACAAGCCGCGCGACCTGGCTTTGTTGCAATTTGACGGCCCGCCGGTGCCCAAGCTCAGCATCCGGGACTCTGATGCGGTGCGCGAAGGGCAATCCATCGCCTTCATGGGTTTCCCCATCGGTGGTGCTTTAGGTTTCTCCCCCGTCACGCACCGAGGCATCATCTCTTCGATCACCGCGATTGCGCTGCCGTCATCGAACTCGACGCAGTTGAACGCCCGCAACGTCGCCAGCCTGCGAAGCGGCGGCTTCAACGTCTTTCAGTTGGATGCCACCGCCTACCCCGGCAACAGCGGCGGCCCGATGTTTGATGCCGACACGGGTGAGGTGATCGGCGTGATCAACATGGTGTTTGTCAAAGGCACCAAAGAATCCGCGTTGACGAACCCCTCAGGCATCAGCTACGCCATCCCGTCCAAGTACGTGATGGAGCTGCTGGCGCGGCACAAAAGTCCGGCGAAGTGATCAAAATTT
>JANOTO010000282.1:0-2250 GCA_031416395.1 Rhodoferax sp.
GGCGTACTCGGCGCAAAAGGCTCTCTGTACGTGACTCGCCAAACGTTGTTTACGCATATCGCCACACGGGAAACAACGCAGATCATGGCCGACGACTTGTTCGCCGCTGTGACCAGTGGTGCCGTGAAGATTCGTATCGACCAGCGCTACGCATTGGCTGATGTCCAGCAAGCGCACCGCGACCTGGAAGCGCGCAAGACTACGGGCTGCACGATCCTCACCCTCTGACTTCGGGCGCTAACTCTGGGTTACTTTACGGGTTTGCTGAAGCCGCCGCCACCGGGCGTGTGAATCTCAAACACATCGCCTGGCTGCATCTGAGCCTGGCCGATGTGGCCCAGTTCCTCAACTTGACCATTCGCGCGCACCACCCGGTTGATGCCGACCTGGCCAGGCAGTCCACCATCCATCCCAAACGCGCCATGCACACGGCCATTGGACAGAATGCCGGCAGTCATCGCTTCCAAAAACTTCACCCGTCGTACGCCGCCGTTGCCACCCACCCATCGACCAGCGCCGCCTGAGTTCGGTCGAATCTCGTAGCTCTCCAAACGCACTGGGAAGCGAAACTCAAACACCTCCGGGTCGGTGAGGCGCGAGTTGGTCATGTGGGTTTGCACCACGCTTGTACCGTTGAAGCCGCCTGCAAACTTGCCTTCGCTATCGATCAGCGCGCCCGCACCCGAGCCGCCTGAAATCGTCTCGTAATATTGGTGCTGCGCATTGCCAAAGGTGAAGTTGTTCATCGTGCATTGGCTGGCCGCCATCACACCCAGCGCGCCAAACAGCGCATTGGTGATGCAGCTTGAGGTCTCGACGTTGCCCGCAACGACGGACGCAGGCGGATTAGGGTTCAACATCGAGCCCGCAGGAATGATGACTTTGACCGGCTTCAAGCAGCCTGCGTTCAGCGGAATGTCGTCATTGACCAGCGCGCGGAACACATACAGCACAGCCGCCATGCACACGGCGGTGGGCGCGTTGAAGTTGTTGATCTGCTGCGCCGACGTTCCCGTGAAATCAACCTCGGCGCTTCGGTTTTTCACGTCCACGCGAATCGCCACTTGAATCTGCGCACCGTTGTCCAGCGGCAGGGTAAAGCTGCCGTTTTTCAACCGGGCGATGATGCGGCGCACGGATTCCTCGGCGTTGTCCTGCACGTGCCCCATGTAGGACTGCACGACTGCGAGACCAAACTGATCGACCATCTTTCGCAGCTCCTGCAATCCCTTTTCGTTGGCCGCGATCTGCGCTTTCAGATCCGCCATGTTCTGCTGCGGGTTGCGGCTTGGGTATTGCCCACTTTGCAGTAAGGCAACCATCGTTGCCTCTTGCAGCACGCCTTGCGCCACCAGTTTGACGTTGTTGATCTGCACGCCCTCCTCCTCGATACGCGTGGAGAAAGGTGGCATCGATCCTGGCGTGGTGCCGCCCACATCGGCATGATGCCCACGCGACCCCACGTAAAACAGCGGCTTCTCGGAACCTGAACTTTCCAAATATACCGGCGTGATGACGGTGATGTCGGGCAGGTGCGTGCCGCCGTGGTACGGGTCATTCAGCACGAACACATCACCTCGTTGCATCGTCTCAGCGTTCTCGCGGATCACCGTCTTGATGCTCTCGCCCATCGAGCCCAGGTGCACTGGCATGTGGGGCGCATTGGCGATCAGGTTGCCTTGTGCATCAAACAGCGCACAGCTAAAGTCCAGCCGCTCTTTGATGTTGACCGAGTAGGCGGTGTTTTGCAGTTGCAAGCCCATCTGCTCGGCGATGTTCATGAACAGGTTGTTGAAAACCTCAAGAAGCACCGGATCCGCCGTCGTCCCAGACGCAAATTTAATAGCACGCTGCGTATGGCGCACGAGAGCCAGGTGGTCAAACGCCGTCAAACTGGCCTCCCAGCCTGCTTCGACCACAGTGGTGGCGTTTTTCTCGGCAATGATGGCGGGGCCGGGAATGATGTCACCGGGGCGCAAGTCTTCACGCACCACCAAGGCCGCCTGGTGCCACTGCCCGCCGGAGTACATACGCACCGTTTCGCGGCGCGGCACTTCGCGCGCGTCGTGCATGGCCAAGCGCGGCTCGTCCGGGGCATCGCCCGCTATGACCGCTTCGACCGATACCGCCTCCACCACCAAACCCTTGCCCTGCATCAGGAAGGCAAAGCGCTGGCGGTAAGCCACCTCAAATCGCGTTTGAATTTGTTCGAGCGATCCAAACGCCACAATCAACGCCGAGTCACTGCCC
>JANOTO010000283.1:0-9572 GCA_031416395.1 Rhodoferax sp.
AGTGGAAATTTATTTAACGATAACTGCTGAGGTAACCGTGATGGCCGTTTTCGGTACATCGGTTGGGAAGGGACCGCCTGCACCAGTTGGCATACCTTTGATTTTAGTCACCACGTCCATGCCGCTCACAACTTTGCCAAAAACGGTGTAACCAAACAGTTGAGGCGCATTCACCAAATTGGCGCGCGGCGTGTCTTTGTAGGTGCGGCCTTGGTATTCAAACGAAGGCACTGGGTCGCCGGGTGGAATCACGGTAGGGTCTAAAAACGCGTTGTCTTTGACGTTGATGAAGAACTGGGCTGTGGCAGATTGCGGGTCACCAGTACGCGCCATAGCCAACGTACCTATCACGTTTTTCATGCCACCTTTGGACAAGGCTGTTTGTCCCTCATGCTCAACCGGAGCGCGTGTTTTCTTTTCTGTATAGCTGGCATCAAAACCGCCACCTTGTACCATGAAGTTGTCAATCACGCGGTGAAAAACTGTGCCATCGTAGTGCTTATCTTTGACGTATTGCAAAAAGTTCTCTACGGTTTTGGGTGCTTTGTCGGGGTAGACCTCCACCACAAAATCACCTGCGGAAGTCGAAAACTTGACCTGCGGTGCACCTTGTGCCTGGGCCACTCCCGCGATTGAAAAGAGGGCTCCTGTGAAAATAGTCAACGCGGCACGATTGTTCATAAAACGTCCAAAACTTCTACGATTCATCCGGTCACTCCTAAAAAAGTACTTCCAAAAATCACTTGGATGTCAGACTGAACAGTTCCCTGACGACTTTCAGTTTGGGCAGCACGCTGGCGCTGCTGGTGGCATCAATCTGCAGCGCCTTGTCGTAGGCCTCAGCAGCCAGTCGGGCGTACACATCGCCCAGATTCTCGTACGCCACTGCATATCTTGGATTATTTTTGAGGGCCATCTCCAGCGCCGCACGCGCCCGATCAAACTGATTTTGTGCTGCGAACAAAACCGCCAGGTTGTTGTACGGTTCGGGCAGTTCCGGGTACTCTTCAGTCAACGCTGTAAAGGTGGCGATGGCTTCGGCTTGCTTGCCCGTGTCGCGCTGAATCAAGCCTTTGAAGAAACGCATCTGCGGATCGCGCGGCCGGGTGACGAGCTGCTGCTCAATCTTTACGAGTGCCTCAGTCGTTTTGCCCGATCGCATCAATTGCCTGACATCGGTGTATTCGTCAGCCGCCGCCGACACTGCGCCCAATACAACGACGATCAGCAGCAAACGGACGAATCTAGAAGGCAGGTTGGCGTTCAATTGGGGAATTTGCACGGGGTTGGTATCGATGGAAATGAAGGTCACCATCAGTCGAATAGGGCAGCTATATACTGCTGTGCATTGTAGCCCAGCGGCCCAAATTCAGGGCCATGCTGGCCGAGCGCCTAGTGCTGCTGCGTTCATCGCTGCGGCAACACCAATATTCCGCCAAAACCCTAAACTTTAGCCATGAGTTTGCGCATCTACAACACGCTGTCGCGTCGCACCGAGACCTTTTCGCCCATCGAGCCCGGCCACGTGCGCATGTATGTGTGCGGCATGACTATTTACGATTTGTGCCACATTGGCCACGCGCGCATGGCCATGGCTTTTGACGTTGTGCAGCGTTGGCTCAAGCACTCGGGCTACCGCGTAACCTATGTGCGAAACGTCACCGACATTGACGACAAGATTATCAAACGCGCGTTGGAGCGCAACATCAGCATCCGCGCACTCACCGACGAGATGATTGCCGTGATGCGCCGCGACATTGGCAGCCTGGGTATCGAGGTGCCTACCATCGAGCCACGCGCCACGGAGTACGTGCCGCAGATGCTCAAACTGATCAGCCAGCTCGAATCAAAAGGTTTGGCTTACAAGGCAGCCAGCGGTGACGTGAATTTTGCCGTGCGCAAGCTCGAAGGCTATGGCAAGCTGTCTGGCAAGTCACTGGATGATTTGCGTGCAGGTGTGCGCGTCGCGGTGCAGGACGACAAGAGCGACCCCTTGGACTTTGTGCTGTGGAAGGCTGCCAAAGCCACAGAACCGGCCGACGCGAAGTGGGGCGGCGCGGTCACCAATGATGGCGTTGAGCGCGACTACGGCCTCGGTAGGCCCGGTTGGCATATTGAGTGCTCGGCCATGTGCTCAGAGACGCTAGGTGAGACATTCGACATCCACGGCGGCGGCACCGACCTTCAATTTCCGCACCATGAAAATGAAATCGCGCAAAGCGAAGGAGCTTCGGGCAAGCCGCTGGCCAATTTCTGGATGCACAACGGCATGGTGCAGTTAGACAACGAGAAGATGTCCAAAAGCCTGGGTAACTTTTTCACCATCCAGGCCGTGCTGAGCCAATACCGACCAGAGACCGTGCGCTTCTTCCTGGTGCGCGCGCACTACCGCTCAGACCTGGGCTACAGCGACGTGCATTTGAACGATGCAGAAAGCTCGCTCAAGCGCCTATACACCGCGCTGAGTTTGGTGCCCGCTATTGACGCTCCCATTAAATGGACTAACGCTTTTGCGCAGCGGTTCAAAAACGCCATGGATGATGACTTCGGCACGCCCGGCGCGGTAGCGGTGCTGTTCGAGTTGGCGCAAGAGGTGAACAAGACGCGATCGGGTGAACTTTCTGGGTTGCTTAAGGCACTGGGTGCGACTCTGGGTTTGTTACAAGATGACAAGTTTCTACAGTCTCGCGTCGACGTGGCGGGTGAAGCAGGTTCTGGCGCGGCACATGCCTTTGATATTGAAGGCCTGATTGCAGAGCGTGCCAGCGCGAAGGCCGCGAAAAATTTTGCGGAGGCTGATCGCATTCGGCTACAGTTGCTCTCCGCGGGCATCGTTCTGAAGGATTCGCCAACAGGTACGGCGTGGGAAGTTAAGTGACAAAATCCGAGTGATACAGGTTGAGTGACTAAACGAGATGGCGGCGATCAAAAAAATAATTTCTGAGCCTTCAGAGCCCACGATATCCACGCCGGAATATTGGGAAGATGCCTGCAAGCATCTGGTCAAAAAAGACCGTGTCATGAAGCGCTTGATTCCCCAATTCGGCGATGCCTGCCTGCAGACGCGCGGCGATGCGTTTGTGACTCTGGCGCGAAGCATTGTGGGCCAGCAAATATCAGTCAAAACCGCTCAATCCGTGTGGGACCGGTTTGCGCTGCTGCCACGAAAGATGACTGCCGCCAATGTGTTGAAGCTCAAAGTTGACGACATGCGCGCTGCAGGATTGAGTGCCCGCAAGGTGGAGTATCTGGTGGATTTGTCGCTCCACTTTGACAGTGGTGTACTGCATGTGAAGCGCTGGCAGTCAATGGATGACGATGAAATCATCGCCGAATTGGTGGCCATTCGTGGCATTGGCCGATGGACGGCGGAGATGTTTTTGATCTTCCATATGATGCGTCCCAACGTGTTGCCGCTGGACGATATTGGCCTGATCAACGGCATCAGTCAAAGCTATTTTTCAGGGGAAGCAGTCAGCCGAAGTGATGTGCGTGAAGTTGCCGCAGCCTGGGCGCCTTATTGCAGCGTCGCAACTTGGTATATTTGGCGTTCGCTGGATCCGCTGCCGGTTGAGTATTAACCGCGCGGCGCAATGTACAGCGCTTGAAGTTTGAAAATTGGAGAATACGTTGGCCAAAAAGACATTCCTTGACTTTGAGCAGCCGATTGCTGAGCTGGAAAACAAGATCGAAGAGCTGCGCTATGTGCAGACCGAGTCAGCAGTCGATATCTCCACCGAGATTGACCAGTTGGCCAAGAAAAGCCAGCAGCTGACAAAAGACATCTACAGTGAGCTGAGCCCTTGGCAGATCACAAAAATCGCGCGCCACGCCGAGCGCCCCTACACGCTGGACTACATCCAGGACATCTTCACCCACTTTGTTGAGCTGCACGGTGACCGTCATTTTGCGGACGACCTGAGCATTGTGGGCGGCTTGGCGCGCTTTAACGGTACCCCCTGCATGGTGCTGGGCCAGCAAAAAGGGCGGGATACCAAGGAGCGCGGTTTGCGCAACTTTGGCATGAGCAAGCCCGAGGGATATCGCAAGGCCTTGCGGTTGATGAAAACTGCGGAAAAATTCAAACTGCCAGTTTTCACGTTTGTTGACACGCCGGGCGCCTACCCAGGCATCGACGCGGAGGAGCGCTGTCAGTCAGAAGCGATTGGTCGGAGCATTTTTGAGATGGCGCAGCTGGAGGTGCCCATCATCACCACCATCATCGGTGAAGGTGGCTCCGGTGGCGCACTGGCGATCTCGGTGGGTGATCAGGTGCTGATGCTCCAGTATTCCGTTTATTCAGTCATCAGCCCCGAGGGCTGTGCCTCGATTCTCTGGAAAACCTCCGAGAAGGCGCAGGAGGCCGCAGATGCCCTGGGCATCACGGCGCACCGTCTCAAGGCACTCGGGTTGATTGACAAAATTGTGAATGAACCCGTGGGCGGCGCGCACCGCGATCACAAGCAGATGTCAGCCTTTTTGAAGCGCGCACTCAGCGATGCCTATCGCCAGGTCAGCGACTTGAAGGTCAGAGAACTGCTTGATCGGCGTTACGACCGCTTGCAAAGCTATGGTCGCTACACCGACACCAAGGCTGAGCCTAAAGTTGAGCGGCGTTCTGAGCCACGCGCCACCGCTAGGTAGATGGTGCAATTTACCCACCCAGAGTGACCCAAACGCTGCCGGAAGCGATCGCGCAGTTTTCGCCAGCAGTTCCCCTTGTGGTGGGTTTCAGTGGCGGTGCTGACTCAACAGCGTTGCTGGTGGCCTGTCGGCAAAAATGGCCTGGGCAAGTAGGCGCGATTCACATTCATCACGGATTGCAGGCAGCCGCTGACGATTTTCAGCGCCACTGTGAGCGGGTGTGTCAGCACCTCGACGTGCCGCTGGTTGTTCGCAGGGTCAACGCCAGTGCGCAAGTTGGCCAAAGTCCGGAAGACGCTGCCAGAGGGGCGCGATACCGAGCATTTGCGGAGCTTGCCATTGAGGGTTGGCCAATTTCGGATACCACGCATCTCGCGCCACCAAGAACGCTGGCGCTGGCCCAGCATGCCGATGACCAGCTCGAAACCATCCTGCTGGCGCTCAGTCGAGGTGCAGGGCTACCGGGCCTTGCCGCTATGCCGAAGCATTGGCAGCGCGATGGTATTGAATTTCATCGACCGCTGCTGGGGGTGAGTGCCGGCGACATTCGTGACTGGCTTGCGCTGCAACGCGCCGACTTTGTTGAAGACCCCAGCAACGCCGATCAGCGGTTTACACGCAACCAGATTCGCGCTCAGATTCTGCCAGTCTTGCAGGCGGTCTTTCCCCAGGCACGCGACACGTTTGCCCGCACGGCCGCGCACGCGGCACAGGCGCAGGAGCTTTTGCGCGAGCTTGGGGATGATGATTTGAAGGGAACTGAAAACGCAAGCGGCGACGGCCTGCTCATCAAGCAACTTCAGGCGCTGAGCCGGGCCCGCCAATCGAACCTGCTGCGGCATTGGTTGAAAGCCCGCTTCACAACGCAGGCGAGCGCCGCGCAGCTGGACGAACTGCTTGATCAGCTCGCAGCGTGCACCACGCGCGGGCACAAAATCAATATCAAGGTGGGATCAGGATTTGCGGTGCGGCAGGGCCAAAGTTTGACTTGGTACAATCCCTGAGTTTTGCGCTGCGTGATCCCAGACGACATCCGTTTGAGTTTCAAATGGTGTGAAAAGCGCCCATCGCGGGTGCAAAAAACGCATCCTACTCACTTGATTTTGTTCAATTCTCAATGGCACTGATCGTTCACAAGTACGGCGGCACATCCATGGGCTCAACCGAGCGTATCCGTAACGTCGCCAAGCGGGTCACCAAGTGGGCCCGTGCGGGCCATCAAATCGTCGTCGTTCCCAGCGCTATGAGCGGTGAAACCAACCGTTTGCTGGGGTTGGCAAAGGAATTGGCTCCCGCAAAGGTTTCGGAGGCTTATGGACGCGAACTTGACATGTTGGCATCGACGGGGGAGCAGGCATCCAGCGCTCTGTTGGCCATTGCGTTGCAAGCGGAGGGCATGGAGTCCGTCAGCTACGCAGGCTGGCAAGTGCCCATCAAAACCAACAGCGCGTATACCAAGGCGCGAATTGAATCGATTGATGACAAAAAAGTCCGCGCGGACTTGGCCGCAGGCAAAGTAGTCATCGTGACAGGTTTCCAGGGCATTGATGACGCAGGCAACATAACGACTTTGGGGCGTGGCGGGTCTGACACTTCTGCCGTCGCAGTCGCGGCGGCCATGAAAGCGCAGGAGTGCCTGATCTACACCGATGTGGATGGTGTCTACACCACAGACCCCCGCGTTGTTCCTGAGGCCCGACGGCTCAAAACTGTGAGCTTTGAAGAAATGCTCGAAATGGCCTCGATGGGCTCCAAAGTTCTACAGATCAGGTCGGTGGAATTTGCTGGCAAATACAAGGTGCCGCTTCGCGTGCTGAGCAGCTTTACGCCTTGGGACATGGACATTAACGAGGAAGCCGCTTCAGGCACTCTGATTTCTTTTGAGGACGACGACAACATGGAACAAGCTATCGTTTCTGGCATAGCATTCAACCGCGACGAAGCCAAGGTTTCAGTGTTGGGCGTGCCCGACAAACCCGGTATCGCTTACAAGATCTTGGGTGCGGTGGCCGATGCCAATATCGAAGTTGATGTGATCATCCAAAACATCAGCAAAGACGGTAGGACGGATTTCAGCTTTACCGTACACCGCAACGATTACAACAAGACAATTGACTTGCTTAAACAGGTCGTGCTGCCAAACTTAGGCGCACAAGAAGTCGTTGGCGATGCCAAAATTTGCAAAGTGTCCATTGTTGGCATTGGCATGCGCAGCCACGTTGGCGTCGCCAGTAAAATGTTTGGATGCCTGAGTGAAGAGGGCATCAACATTCAGATGATCTCCACGAGCGAGATCAAGACCTCCGTGGTCATTGATGAAAAGTACATGGAATTGGCCGTGCGGGCACTCCACAAGGCTGTTGATTTGGATCAGCCGCCCGCAGGCTGAAATGCCGCGCAAGTCGTGAGATAATGCGAGCAGGCAGAGATTTAGGAAACGTGACCGAGTGGCCGAAGGTGCTCCCCTGCTAAGGGAGTATGGGGTGTAGAGCCTCATCGAGGGTTCGAATCCCTCCGTTTCCGCCAATGATGTGTTTTGCGCACCGTAGCGCAGACCGTAAGAAGCCCCGAAAGCCCCGTGTTTTTGGGGCTTTTTGTTTTGTTTTCAAATGACACCGACACTCCGCACAAGCCAACATGACGGGAGAATTTCTCGTAAAGTTCTAGGTGTCTGTGAATTTTCCTTCAAACAAATCCTGAAAATTAACCTATGAGTGATTCTTCCCCGTATCAGCCGGCAAAAGTATGGACCTGGACCCAGGCCAACGGTGGTCAGTTCGCCAACATCAACCGGCCCACCGCCGGACCGACGCAGGACAAGGTATTGCCAGTCGGTCGGCACCCTCTGCAGCTTTATTCGATGGCCACGCCGAATGGTGTCAAAGTGACCGTGATGCTGGAAGAGTTGTTGGCGTTGGGCCACAGCGGCGCTGAATACGATGCCTGGTTGATCCGCATCAGCGAAGGCCATCAGTTCGGCTCTGGCTTTGTTGATGTGAACCCGAACTCCAAGATTCCAGCGCTGATGGATCGAAGCGGGCCAGTTCCCGTGCGCGTATTCGAATCTGGCGCCATCCTCATGTACCTTGCCGAGAAGTTCAATGCCTTCCTGCCCACTGAGCCTGCCAAGCGTGCCGAATGTCTCTCGTGGCTGTTCTGGCAGATGGGCAGCGCGCCTTATTTGGGCGGCGGGTTCGGGCACTTTTATGCTTATGCGCCGACCAAAATCGAATACGCGATTGACCGCTTCGCCATGGAGACCAAACGCCAGCTCGACGTGCTTGACCAGCGCCTCGCGCAGAGCCCGTACCTTGCGGGCGAGGACTACACCATTGCCGACATCGCCGTCTGGCCGTGGTATGGTGCGCTCGCGAAAGGACTGCTCTATGACGCCGGTGAGTTCCTGCAAGTGCAAGAGTACAAGAACGTCCAGCGCTGGACCGAACAGATCGCCCAGCGCCCTGCCGTCAAGCGCGGCCGCATGGTCAACCGTGCGTGGGGTGAGCCGTCCAGCCAATTGCATGAGCGCCATGACGCCAGCGACTTTGAAACGAAAACGCAGGACAAAGTTGCTGTGGCGGGTTGAGACTGCGCGTCAAGAGGGGTGTTCAAGGAGTTTAAATGGGTGTTCAGGATCGAGATTGGTGGAAGGACGCGCAGAAGAAGCGTGCGAAGCGAGATGAGGGCAGGAGTAAACCTGAGTCAGGCGGTGAGAGAGTCTCAACAGGGCTGACCACCGGGCTCAAACTGGCTCCACTCGGGATTGTGATTTTTTGGATCGCTTTGATGGCTTCGCTTTATGGCGTGATGACGCACTACCTCAAACCGAAGCCGGTAACGATATCAGCATCAGGTGACCTGGTGATACCCAGAGCGCGAGACGGGCACTTTTATGTGTCAGGTCTCGTTAACGGCCGACCGGTTAACTTTTTGGTGGATACCGGCGCCTCGCTAGTCACTGTCAGCGAAGAATTCGCTCGCACTTCGGCGATGTCGCGAGGTATCCCAACTGTGTTTAAGACGGCCAACGGAGACATGCCGGGTCAGATCGTGCCTGATGTCCCCGTGTCGATGGGTTCGATCAGCATCTCTGGCTTGAGGGTGGCCGTCGGCCTGGTGGGTCATAAGACCGGCGATGCACTGCTGGGCCAGAATTTCTTGTCAAAGTTTGAGATTGCTCTGTCTAAAGACCAAATGATCTTGCGTCGAAAGACTCCCGTTTGACACCACCGGATTTGGCGCGCCTATAAAGACGAAAGCCCTGCACTTCCGTGCAGGGCCTTGTTTTATGTGGCTCCTCGACCTGGGCTCGAACCAGGGACCTACGGATTAACAGGCCAGATTCAGACACCGCTGGGCGCAAATGTACACCAAACCGCGCGCAATTTGAAGCGGAGAAACTATGGCGAAAAAGTGGAAAGCCACCCGAGTGGGTGGCTTGAAATTTGTCATAAGGGTTTCAGGTTCACAGTGACCCCATAACCCCCCTACCCGATTTCCCGCTCTCTCGCGACTCCTTAAGAGATCGGTTTCCGGTTGCTGCCTTACAGACTTTTTTACCGCCCCCCACCGACAACACCTATCCGAAGATAGGCGTTGATGAGCGTTTCAAGTTCAGTGAAAGGTATCAGGCCCGGCTTACCAGGACGATTGCTCCAGCATCACGGACAACTGGGATCCCTTGCAACTCTGCCCGAACAGTAATCTCGCCAGTCGTGAATTGCGAGCCCGTATAGGCAAGCTCAATGCGCATGCGTTCAATTGGCATGAAGTCGGAGAACCTGCTGTCCAACAGCATTGCAGTACCTGCTGTGATGCTGGTGCTGAAACACACTTTCATCCCATCGATCATCATCGGGGGTGAAAGCAATGGGCTGGCATGCACATAGAGCCCACCACTCTCCCGACGCAGGCTGACTGCTCGCCAG
>JANOTO010000284.1:0-1910 GCA_031416395.1 Rhodoferax sp.
TTTCGATGGTGCGCTTGAAGCGGCGAAGAGCGACGTCAAAGGGCTCGTTTTCTTTGATACGGACGGTTGTCATTAATTAAAAAGTTTCCGAAATTGTGCGGGAATCATGGTTTGGAAGATCAGGCCAAATCATGAAGTTCCCGCGGTGTTCCCCCACTCAATGTTGATCAGGCAGTGAGGGTTTGCCAGCAAAGCCTTGGATTATAGCGTTTTCGCGGCTAACTTCAAACCGTACGCGCAGGCAAACGCACTGGCCCAGGCCCACTGAAAGTTGTAGCCGCCCAGCCAGCCGGTCACATCGACCACCTCACCGATGAAATACAAACCCGGCTGGCGTGACTCCATGGTTTGACTGGAAAGCTCGCGGGTGTCGATACCACCGGCGGTGACCTCGGCTTTTTTGTAGCCTTCAGACCCTGTCGGGGTCAACTCCCAGCGGCTCAGTTTGTCCGCCAGCGCGTTCAAGGCCTTGTCGGTTGCTTCGTTGACGGGGCGTTGCAAGGCGGGGTCTTCGGCCGCCCATGCGTCGGCCAAACGCGTCGGTAGCAGAGAGGCCAGCTCATTGGCCACCAGCTTGCGGGAAGTGGCCTTGGCTTGGGCTAATCTGTCCAGCACGTCAACGCCGGGCACCAAGTTCAAGCGAATCGGCGTGTTGTTTTGCCAAAAACTGGATATCTGCAAAACCGCCGGACCGCTCAAGCCGCGATGGGTGAAGAGAAGGTCTTCGCTGAAACTTGTCTTGCTCTTCTTGGAGCCCGTTTCGATCAGCACCGGCAGCGACAGACCCGAGAGCGACGCATAAGGCGCCCACGCCGCTCCATCAAAGGTGAGCGGCACCAGGGCAGGGCGGGGCTCGATCACGTTCAGGCCAAACTGGCGTGCGATGCGGTAGCCAAAATCAGTCGCGCCGATTTTGGGGATTGACAGGCCCCCCGTGGCGATGACGACAGCGCTGGTTTGCACCGGGCCGCGGTCAGTCTGAATTTCGTAGTGGCCTGGCTCGGATCGGGCGCTGATGGACTTCACGCCGCAAGGTTGCCAGCGCGTGACCCCACCCGTCTGGCACTCAGCCAGCAGCATGTTGATGAGGTCTTCAGCCGAGCGATCACAAAACAGTTGCCCCTTGTGCTTTTCGTGAAACGCAATGCCGTGGCGCGTGATGAGATCGATGAAATGCTGCGGTGTGTAATTGGCCAGCGCAGAGCGGCAAAACTTCGGGTTGTCGCTCAAAAAATTGGCAGCGGTTACGTCACGGTTGGTGAAGTTGGCCCGCCCGCCGCCCGAGATGCGGATTTTCTCGGCGACTTTTTCGCTGTGGTCGATCAGCAAAACCTTCAAGCCCAACTGCCCCGCAACACCTGCGCAAAACAGGCCTGCTGCGCCCGCGCCGATGATCGCAACGTCAAATGAATTCATGGCACCGAGTGTGCCCGAATTAGGTTGCGGCGCGAATCCGGGGTGTGTCCTGTAGCACCGACTGAACGCCCCTGATCACATCCCCCACCACCAGCACGGCTGGGCTGCCAAAGGCCTGCTGCTCAATACTTTGCGCGAGGCCATCCAGTGTTGTCACCAATTGGCGTTGGCTGGGCAGCGTGGCATTTTGGATCACGGCCACCGGCGTGCTGGCCGGAAGGCCGGTGAGCAGCTCAGCCTGAATTCGTCGCACGCCACTTACGCCCATGTAGATCACCAATGTCAGCTTGGCTTGGCGCGCGGCGGCTGCCAGGGCTTGCCAGTCGGTGCCGTCGTCATCACGCTTTGCGTGACCGGTGACAAACACCACGCCGTGCGCGTGCTCACGGTGCGTCAGCGGCACGTTGAGGCTGGTGACTGCCGCCAGGCCTGAGGTGATGCCGTTGATCACTGAAACTTGAACACCGGCAGCTTGCAAGTGCTCGACCTCTTCG
>JANOTO010000285.1:0-2979 GCA_031416395.1 Rhodoferax sp.
CCGCAGGCATCGCGCACAGGCGGCGCAGACCGCAGAATCGTCGAAGTCGCGGTAGGCGTTTTGATTCAACCCAATGGCGACTTTCTGCTCACCTCGCGCCCGCCCGGCAAAGTGTTTGAAGGCTACTGGGAGTTCCCCGGCGGCAAGCTCGAAACAGGTGAGAGCGTGCATCAAGCGTTGAAGCGCGAGTTGCATGAAGAGCTGGGTATCGATATCGCAGCAAGCGAGACTTGGAAGACCGAGTTGATCGATTACCCCCACGCCCTGGTGCGATTGAATTTTTGCAAAGTATTTGCGTGGACGGGCGAGTTGCAAATGAAAGAAGGTCAGCAGTTTGCCTGGCAGTGCCTGCCAGTGAGCGTCTCTCCAGTTTTGCCGGGGACTGTTCCGGTGTTGAAGTGGTTTGCGCAAGAGCAGGGCTTTCAAGCAGCAACGCATACAGACGCAAAGACCCCTGAGTTAGAAACATATATGCTATGATATATGTAGCTTTCGATGCATGTTATTCGACAGCTAGAGGGTTATTTTATTTATAATTCTGTCAAAAATGCGGTTTTGACAGTAAAAATTAACCTTTGAGTTAATTTTTAATAAAAAATTTACCACTATTGTAGTAAATTATTATTGTCGCTCAATGGATCATCCAGCGGTGGCTCAGCGGCCAGCTTGAAGCTCTCGCTGGCCCAGGCACCCAGGTCAATCCCTTTGCAGCGCTCACTGCAAAACGGCCGGAATGGGTTGACGGTGCTGTAAACGCTATCGCCGCCGCAGGTCGGGCAGACAACTATTTTTGTGTTGACCGGTTCCATCTCAGGAGCACAGCGTGAGGTCAAAAGCGCAGTCTTGTGCAGCGGCGTGCAGGTGGTCGTCTGGCCCCTGGCGCATCAGGCGGATCGAGACCATCAGCCGGTTGCCACTGATTTCGGGGACGACACCCAGAGCCGGATTGATCGCCAGGCGCAGCAGTTGGAAAGTGCGCCCCTGCGGCAGGTTTTGCTGAAACTGTCCGCCCACAGCCATCACCTTTTGCGCTGACCCCGATTCGCGCAGCAGCTTTAGCAGCATGCCCACCGAGTCGCCCAGTGGCCCCAGCGTGGAAACCCAGCGCAGCAGGTCGCCACGGCGCTTCTCCACCGGCCCGTGCTGCCAGGCGTAGTAGGCGGGCAAATCAAACTCGCAGGTGCCACCGGGGATGCCCACGCGGCTTCGTATGCTCATCAGCCAGTCGTTTTCAGTCAAGCTGCTGCCCGCCTTGCCGAGCTGGGCGTTGAGCGCTGCAAATTTGTGATCCAAGTCAAACACCACATCGTCCAGCACATGCTGGGCAATCGCAGGGTTGCCTCGGTAGCTGTTGAGAACCTGCTTCTGCCGCTCCAGGTCTTTGAGCACATCAGACTTCAAATCGGCCCGCGCGGCCACGTCCATGATTTCAAACACCGTGGACAGGGCAAAGTGATGGTCCAGCGCCGAATCGCGCGACACCAGTGTGCCCAGTCGGCTGCACAGGTGCTCCAGCCGCAGGTAGGTGCGGATGCGTTCGTTGAAGGGGTACTCGTAAAGGATCATGAATAGAGGGTCGTGCTACTTAGATGATAGCCCGAGCCGCCGCCAAAACTCGGTAATTTCGGCTTCCAATTGAGTCAAATTGATCAGGTCATTGCAAATGACGGTATCGCTGGCCCGCAGGCGCTGCGCACGTGTCGCCTGTGAGTGGATGATGCCTTGCACGGCTGCGCGTGTCATTGCGGTGCCAGCCAGCGTGCTACGGGCTATCACACGTTCGATCTGACGCTCCTCGGGGCAATCGATAACCAGCACATGGTGCAGCCGTTGCCGCCAGTGACTTGATTCCACCAGAAGCGGAATATCAAACACCAGGCAGCGGCTGCCAGCGCGCGTCGCGGCATCCGACTGGCGGGCAATCTCCCGGCCCACCAGCGGGTGCACGATGGCCTCCAGCCGCTTGCGGGCCATTGCGTCTGCATAGACCAGATTGCGCATTTTGTCGCGGTGTAGAGCGCCTTGCGCATTGATGAAGTCTGCCCCGAATTCAGCAGTCAGGGATGCGATGGCTGCGCCGTGGGGTGCTGTAACACCGCGTGAGATCGCATCGGCATCGATCACCGCCGCGCCGAGTTGGGTGAAGAAATTGGCCACGGTGCTTTTACCACTGCCAATGCCTCCAGTCAGCCCAAGACGAAGCGCAGCCTTCAGATTCGCCATGACCATCAGAGCCCGATGAAGCTCAAAATAGTTTGTGGCCCGAAGAACATCGCAGTCAACCCGGCACCCGCCAAAAACGGCCCAAACGGGATGTACCCACCCTCGCGCAGGCCCGAGCTGAACTTCATCGCGATGCCGACCACCGCTCCGATAACCGAGGCCATCAAAATCATCGGAATCAACGCGGGCCAGCCAAACCACGCGCCTAACGCCGCAAACAGCTTGAAGTCGCCATACCCCATGCCCTCTTTGCCGGTGATCAGTTTGAACGCCCAGTAGATGCTCCACAGCGACAAATAGCCCGCCACAGCACCCCAAAGGGCGACGGGCAACGGCACAGCAGTGAGTTTGAGTGCCGCTGCAATCAAGCCGCCCCATAGCAGCGGCAGGGTGATGTCGTCTGGCAAAAACGTGGTGTCCCAATCGATCATCGCCAGCGCCACAGTCGCCGCTGAGAAGGCGCACCAGGCCAGCGCCGTGGCGCTTAAGCCCCACTTCCATGCACACCAGCCAAACAAGGCACCCGTGACCAGCTCAACGGTCGGATAACGCGGGCTGATTTTGGTGCCGCAGCTCGAGCACTTGCCGCGCAAAAAGAGGTAGCTTGCGACGGGGATGTTTTCAAACCAACGGATCTGGTGCCCGCACTGCTGGCAGCGTGAGCGTGGCACCATCAGGTTGAACGGGGTCGGTGTCGCTGGGGGCGCGGCCTCAAGACGGGCGGCGGCTGTCGATGATTCACCCGCGTTGGCAGCC
>JANOTO010000286.1:0-2141 GCA_031416395.1 Rhodoferax sp.
GATGGTGTGAAGACCTCCAGCGCGGTTTTCGGTTCGATCTCAAAACCAACATGCGGTGACAGCTTCTGGGCGCGTAGCTTTGAACGCAGCCGAATTTCGTTGCCAGATTCGATGCCGAGGTCTTTGAGCGTGGTGCCGCCAGGCTGTGCGTCCACCATGACCAGTGGAACCCCCTCGGCCCGGGCATTGCCCAGCAGCTTCATCAGCGGCTCGGTTTCCACAAATGTGCCCAACACCAGCCAGGTCAGTACACCCGCATAGCGGCCCGCCAGCGGCAATTTGGCAATCTCGTCCAACTCGGGCGATCCGTAGTAGACATGGCGAACATCCAGACCCAAATAATTCAAGGGCAGGGTGCCCAGGCGCTGCACGGCGTGCAGGGCCACTTGCCCCAAATGCCCCGGCTCATCATGAATTGCCAGAATCTGGCGTGGTAGCACTTCCACTTGTCCTACGCCCATCATGTCCAAAGACGGGTTCGTCACCCAGGGGATGATGCCCAGCGCCTTGATTTTTTTTGCCGTTTCGCGCGCCAGTGCGCGGTTGGCTTGGGGTACGTAATCGATGGCGATGGCGTGCAACTTGTATTCGTTCTGGCACTTGCGAAGCTGCGCCAAAATCCAGTCGCGATCCGCCGTTGGCACCTCGCGGTGCTTCTTTTGCCCTGCGTCCCAGCCTTGGAAGAGCGACTCAGCCGCCACCGCGTAGGCCAGCGAGTGAACCTCGGGCAGCATCTCAAAACCCCGGTTAAAAATCAGCTTCGCTTGCGGGTACGTGCGCTTGATTTCACGCACCAGGTTCACCATACCGGCAATCTGCTTCTTCTGCGCTTCAGGCGTTTTGGCAATCAGGTAAAACGAATCGAGCGTGTCCAGAAAAAACGCGCGGTAGCCTTGCAGCCACAGCGGTTTGATGACTTGCGCGAGGTAAAACGCGGACCAACCGGCAGCGGACTGATCCACCACGATGGAGCCCCAGTCCTTGTTCTCGCCCAGCTTCCACTCAGGGCGCATCTGGTTGAAGTAAGGGCGACTCGGATGCACTTCACCCACGGCTATGTAGGCCGCCACTGTGGTGTTGGGGTTGAGCCGATGGCTCCAGCCCGCAGCGCTGACGTGGCCCGGCTCGACCACGGCAACATCAAAGCCGCCGAGCGCTTCCCACGGAATGTCCCGCCCGTAGTAAAAAGCAAACGTTGGAGTGCCAGGCGCAGGCCCTGCGGCGTGGGCACTGGCTGCTGCAAAAATCAGTGCGAAGCTTGCCGCCACACGGTGCAAGGCGCGCGCCAGAGTTCGTCGAATCAGGCTGGCCAGCATGGCAGAGGTACCTTCATGGATTGTTCAGACAAGGTTGATGTCGTCTGGCGATTATCAGTTGAAAACGCATGAAGGGCTCAACGCTGATGGGCATTGACCCTACTGCAATCGATTTAGGTGCAGAAATGCACGAAATCCGCTCAATATACCCAATATGGGTAAATTAGAGCCTCAAAATAGCTATTTCGACCAAATTATGAATAAAAAACATCTCTAGCTCTCGATTAATACGCGTAAGTAGCTATATAAAAAGTAGCATTTAGAAGTTCAGTCTTTAGGTCGAAAACTGATCTCCATCGACGCTGGCACTTGGCCGTCGATGTCGCGTGGCAGCACTTCGGTTTTGTCAACGGCCTTGAGCACCGCTTCGTCCCACGCCGCATTGCCGCTTGACTTAATCAGCTTGCGGCTGATGATGCTGCCATCCGGGCTCACGCGAACCTCCACTGTGGCCGTCGGGTTGCCTGCAATGTCGGCGGTGAAGACGATGTTGGGTTTGATGCGCGCGCGGATGCGACCCGCGTAGCCTGGCGATGGGCCAGACGACTGCTGCGTTGCTCCTGTGGCTGTAGCACTTCCAGTTGCCCCAGCGAGGCCTGCCATGCGCTTGATATTTTCCTGGCGCTGCATTTCAGACTTCTTCGCATCGGCATCGGCAGCCTGTTTGGCAGCGGCAAGCTTCTCCTGCGCTTTTTTCTTGTCGTCAAGGGCTTTCTCAGCTTTGTCCTCTTTGGCTTGCTGCGCTTCTTTCGCGACTTTGGCTCTTTCGACTTCTTTGGTTTTCTCGATCTTGTCGGCCTTCTCTTTGGTCTCCTGCTTTTCCTT
>JANOTO010000287.1:0-11324 GCA_031416395.1 Rhodoferax sp.
TTGATGATCATCTCGCCCACCTTGCCGTGGCCCATCGGGATGCGGCAGATCGGATGCGAGGCCGGATATCCAGCAATCGCCTGCAACTGCTGTAGCACGGCGCGCGGCTCGGCGGGCGTGTGCTCGCCATCGACCAGCAGCCAGTCAAAACCCGCGCCTGCGCAAATTTCAGTGGAGTAAGAATCGGCCAGGCCGAGCCACAGGCCGATTTGAGCCTGCTTGTTTTTGAGGGCTTGCTTGAAGGTGTTGACGGGTGTTTTCATGGTGTTTGTGATATGTTACTTTTGAAACAACGGATGAAGCGTGCTGTGCTTGCCATCATAGGCTTGTGTACCTTCGTCGACTTGCACGGTCATGCCGATATGATGCCGCGCGAAAACAGGGGCCAAGTGGGTTTTGGCGCTGGTCAAGATACTCTCGCCAACCATTTCTTTAACGGCTTGCGAGCGCCCCGCCGCCATGCGGACGTTGAGGTAAATGAAGGCGTATTCACCGCTGCCACCCGCTGCGATGCCCGCCGCGCCGCCATCCGCCACCGCGTAGTGCGCGGCAGGGTAGGCCAACACGCGTGTGCCGCCTGTGGGGAACACGGCCTGCCCCGCTTCGTCACGCTGCGCCAGCATGGTGTCAGCCAAGGTGCGACACAGCAACGTCATATCGGTTTTGGTGTCGAGATTAGGCGTGTACAAAATCACCAGATGCGGCATGGCTAGCTTTCAATGTTCATCACGGCAACCGTGCAACCTACCGCGAATATCGGAATCGGCTGATAGTGCCAAATATGTGCTTTACCGCGCGCAGCCGCCGCAACGGCGATGAAGTTGCGAATCTCAAAGCCACCTTGACCCGCTTGGGCATAAGTGGCTTCGTCGGTGTAGTTCAACAGGGCGGCTTTGTCATTGCGGCAAAAGCGATTCAAAAAATCTCGATCCCACGCCTCGTTGATCTTGCCCGAATCGGGCGTGGCCGGCCAATGCGAAATACCGCCGGTGCCGACGATGGCGATACGCTCGGGCGCGGCATCACATGCCTTGCGCAACGCCTCGCCAAACGCCCAAACGCGATGCAAGGGCGTGAGCGGCGGCCCCTGGCAGTTGATGTTGATGGGGATGATGGCGGTGTCGTACTTCGGTGTTAGAAAGTTCAACGGCACCATGATGCCGTGGTCAAACCTCCACTCCTCGGCATAAGCCACATCCACATCCTGCATGACGCTTTGCACCATGCGTTTTGACAGTGCTGCATTGCCTGGAATCTTGGTTTTGGCGATACCGAGCCACGCAGTGTCTTCAATCGGGCCGTCATAAGTGTCCGCCATGCCGATCGCATAGGCGGGCATGTTGTTCATGAAGAAGTTGGCGAAATGCTCGGCGGCGATGATGATCACCGCATCTGGCTGGGCTGCCTCAAGGGCTGCACCCATGCGGTAATACTGCGCGTACAGCGCATCTTTCAAAGCTGGATCTGCCAGGTGCGCCCGCCCCGTGATGCCGGGGGCGTGGGAGCAAATGCCGGCGAAGACCAAGCTCATGCCTAGACTCCCGCTACTTTCTCGTTGGTCGAGGTGGTCATCGCGTAGATGCCCGCGCGCACCGGCCCATAGTGGCGCACGCCTTCGCGCATGGCTTCCAGATAGTCGGCCCAGGCAATGCCCAACAGCGGCGCGAAGTGCATCAGCAACTGGCCGTTGCAACCCAGCACGTAGAGTTTGCCGATGTCACCGTCTTTGATTGCCGTATGTTCCTCGTTCGTCAAGTCATATTCAACCAGCAGATTCTCTGGATCATCCTTGTAGCGCCGCTGCACCTGCGGGTCGCGGTTGAGGTGGTAGAGGAATTTTTGGGTAGCGTAGAGGCTCATGGCTAGCCAGATTGAGCGGATACTTTTAACAAAGGGCTTTCCTCAAGGGCAAATCAATTTGACTTT
This sequence comes from Rhodoferax sp., assembly GCA_031416395.1. Lineage (GTDB taxonomy): Bacteria > Pseudomonadota > Gammaproteobacteria > Burkholderiales > Burkholderiaceae_C > JANYCG01. The sequence goes on from JANOTO010000287.1 coordinate 1,927, forward strand.
TGGGAAGTAGGTTTTGTAGCGCGCTTTGTCGCGAGTCAAAATAGTCCAACCTTCCGTTTGAGCTTGGGCTCCAATGAAGAAATCGGGCAGAACACCAGTTTTGCCGCCGCGGGATTGGCGGTACTTTAGAAAAGCGCGGCCAGCGACGTAACAACAAGCGGGCGAAAACGGCGCAACTGGCGTTTCACCGCTTTGAAAGAAATCGACAAGCTCTTGGGGGGAGTCGTAAATGGGAGCCAGTTCCGCATAGATCACTGGGTTGGTGACAACCTGATCGGCAAAATACGCTCGTTCAATATGCTGACTAGACCACTCGAACCAGACTGGGTCTTTTCTGATCAGATCAATCCAGACATTGGAATCAACCAAAATCACGGTTTATTCCAATCGTCACCCCGCGTCATGCGCATGATCTCATCGGTGCTGTACTTGCGGTTACCCGACCCAATGAACGCAGCGAACGGGTTTTTTAGATTGAGAGTCTCATCCCCCGCTTTGCCAGCCCGCAGGTGCTTCTCCAACAATTCTTGGACAACCGCCGATTTGGACGTGTGCCTTTGCGCACAATAATCGTTGAGCTGATTTTCAAGCGTTTCAGGCAAGCGGACAGACAGCATGATTTGACTCCCGGTTGTATGACAATACAAGTATTGATTGTAGTACAACCGCTCAAACACCCCAATGCGGAATGTGATGCCCGCCCAGTGACACGGCTACATTCTTCGGCTCGCAGAATACCTCATAGCTCCAGGTGCCGCCCTCGCGCCCGGTGCCGCTGGCCTTGGTGCCACCAAACGGCTGGCGTAAGTCGCGCACGTTTTGGCTGTTGACGAAGCACATGCCCGCTTCCACCGCAGCAGCCACACGATGCGCGCGGCCCAGGTTTTCGGTCCAGACGTAGCTTGATAGGCCGTATTGAATGTCGTTGGCTTTGGCGATGGCATCTGCTTCGTCTTTGAACGGAATCAGGCAGGCCACGGGGCCAAAGATTTCTTCCTGCGCGATGCGCATGCGGTTGTCCACATCGGCAAACACGGTGGGCAGCACGTAGTTGCCCTTCTGCACTCGCTCGGGCAGTACGGGCGAATCCAGACCGCCGCACAGCATCGTTGCTCCTTCTTTCGCACCCAGCTCAATGTAGCTGCGCACCTTGGCCAAGTGGGCTTGCGAGATCATCGGGCCGACAAGGGTTTTTTCATCCAGCGGGTCGCCCACGCTGATGCGTTTGGCGCGTTCAACGAACTTGGCAACGAAGTCGGCGTAGATGGATTGTTGAACCAGAATGCGTGACCCGGCCGTGCAGCGCTCGCCGTTGTTGCTGAAGATCATGAAGAGGGCGGCATCCAGCGCGCGGGCCAAATCAGCGTCCTCAAAAATCACGAAGGGCGATTTGCCACCCAGCTCCATGCTGAATTTTTTCAAGCCTGCTGCCTTGACGATGCGGTTGCCCGTCGCAGTAGAGCCTGTGAACGAAATCGCCCGCACATCCGGGTGTGTACACAGCGGCTCGCCGGCATCTTTACCAGTGCCGTGTACGACGTTGAGCACGCCCGCCGGGATGCCTGCCTCCATCGCCAGCTCGCCCAGGCGGGCGGCGCTCATGGGTGAAAGCTCGCTCATTTTCAGCACCGCCGTATTGCCAAAGGCGAGGCACGGTGCGACCTTCCACGTGGCCGTCATGAAGGGCACATTCCACGGGCTGATCAGCGCACACACACCCGTGGGGTGAAAAAGCGTGTAGTTCAGATGTGTTTCGGTCGGATACGTGTGGCCATCCACCCGCGTGCACATCTCAGAGAAATAGTAAAAATTGTCTGCCGCGCGGGGTATTAACTGCTTGCCGGTTTGGGAGATGACCTGGCCGCAGTCGTTGGTCTCAATCAATGCAATGTCAGCGACATTCGCCGCAATCAAATCGCCCAGCTTGCGAATCAACTTCGCGCGCTGCGGTGCTGGCATGCCCGCCCATTTGGGAAAAGCTTCCTTGGCGGCAGCGACGGCGGCGTTGACTTCTGATTCACCACCCGAGGCGACCTTGGCCAACACTTCCTGCGTGGCGGGGTTGACGGTTTTGAAGTAGCTGCTGCTCGTAACAGCTTTGCCGTTGATGAGGTGGTCAATTCGCAATCGTGTTCTCCAGGTTTCCTAGCGATTCAATACTCGTCACCACCGCATCCCCCCCCTTGCAATCCACCACCCCATCGGGCGTACCCGTCAAAATCAAATCGCCCGGCTGCAGCGTCATGAAGCTGCTGAAATATTCGATCAAAAACGGAATGTCAAAAATCATGTCGCGAGTGTTTCCGGATTGCGTGATTTGGCCATTGACAGTGGTTTGCAAGTCCAAATTCATGGGGTTGGCGATGTCTTTCGCATCCACCAACCACGGACCGATGGGCGTACAGGTGTCGCGATTTTTGACGCGCAGGTTGGGGCGGTACCAGTTCTCCAAATAGTCGCGGATGGCGTAGTCATTGGCCACGGCGTAACCGGCGATGAAGTCGTAGGTATCGTCGCGTTTCACACGCCGCGCGGTTTTGCCAATCACCACGGTCAGCTCGCACTCGTAGTGCATGAATTGCACCGCTGCCGGGCGACGCGTAAAGGCGCGGTGGCCGATCAGCGTCGCCTCGCCTTTGATGAAAACCAGCGGCTCCTCAGGCGCTTTGAATTCGAGTTCTTTGGCGTGGTCGGCATAGTTCAAGCCGAGTGCCAGGATGGTTCGTGCTTGCCGAACTGGCTTCAACGGAGGCAACCAAACCACAGCATCCTGCGACACGAGCCGTCCGTCTAGCAGCAGTAGCTGGCCATCACGCTCAACCGCATCATGTATCGCACCCGCGTAGGCAACTCTGGCGTGTTTCATGAATTTTCCGCGACTAGCGTGTTCGTCAGCACGCCAAGCGCCAGATGGCTCGGGGAATTGATCTGAATCACGTCGCCCACCTTGGCCAGCGGCCTGCCGCCACCGGGCCAGCAGTCGCAACCGAGCATCAGCACATCACCATCACGCAGCGTCATGAACTCCGCCACATCGCGAATCAAGGTTTGCGCGTTTCGCACGAGGTTTGAAAAATCGACGGTTTGCTGCGAGCTGCCATTGATGCGCACCTCCAACTTGAAACTGGCAGGGTCATCAGCCACCACTGGCTGCGAACCGATGCCCAAAAAACCATCCAGGCATTTGAATTTAACCGGCGGCCTGAAGAAGCTGGAATGCGGGATCGACAGGTCGTTCATTAGCACGTACCGCGTCACCGGACCGATCACCATCGCCACGGTGGCCCCTACCTCAACCTGCGCCACACGCGCTGGCACGTGTACGCACGCTCCATTGGCACTACAGGTGTTTGCGGTCTTGATGTACAGCACGGGCGCTTGCGGCGGCGATTTGTAGGGCGGCAGCGACATCTGCGCTGCCAGCCTAGCACGCTCGGCCGAGAAGTTCAACAGAACGCCGTAGACAGTGCCAGTGGGAAAGTATTGCGATGCCATGCGGATTCAGTGTATTCAAATAGAAGCTGTAAATGTATACAGTAAAATTCATCCATGGCCAAAGAAAAAACCGTTTTTACGTGCACCGAATGCGGCGGCACCAGCCCCAAGTGGCTGGGCAAATGCCCGGCGTGCAATGCGTGGAATACGATGATTGAGTCGGTGGCAGAAAGCAACTCACCGACCAAAAACCGCTTTGCCTCATTGGCGAAAACCGCAACGGTGATGGCGCTAGGCGACATCGAAGCCACCGACATGGCGCGCACGCCCACCGGGCACGAGGAGCTGGACCGTGTGCTGGGCGGTGGAATGGTCGAAGGCGGCGTGGTGCTGATTGGCGGCGACCCCGGCATTGGCAAATCGACCTTGCTGCTGCAGGCGCTGGATTCATTGCAGCGCAGTGGCCAAAAAACCTTGTACGTGACGGGTGAAGAAAGCGGCGCGCAAGTCGCACTGCGGGCACGCCGTCTGGGGCTGGACAACTCGCAGGTCAAAGTGCTGGCGGAGATTCAACTGGAGAAAATCCTCGCCACGCTGGCTGAAACACAGCCCGACATTGCGGTGATCGACTCGATTCAAACCGTGTATTCGGATCAACTTACCTCGGCTCCCGGTTCGGTGGCCCAGGTGCGCGAGTGCGCGGCGCACCTCACGCGCGCGGCAAAGGCCAGTGGCGTTTGCATTGTGCTGGTCGGCCACGTCACCAAAGAGGGTGCCTTGGCTGGGCCGCGCGTGCTGGAGCACATGGTTGACACCGTGCTGTACTTTGAAGGCGATACGCACAGCAGTTTTCGCCTGGTTCGCGCCATCAAAAACCGCTTTGGCGCGGTGAATGAGATTGGCGTATTCGCCATGACCGAGAAAGGCCTCAAAGGCGTTTCCAACCCCAGCGCGATCTTTTTGAGCCAGCACAGCGAGCCCGTGCCCGGCAGTTGCGTGATGGTGACGCTGGAAGGCACACGCCCCATGCTGGTGGAGATACAGGCGCTGGTGGACAGCGGCGGGCCGTCGCCTAGGCGCTTGAGCGTGGGGCTGGATCGTGATCGATTGGCCATGCTTTTGGCCGTGTTGCACCGTCACGCCGGGGTGGCGTGCATGGATCAGGACGTGTTTGTGAACGCCGTGGGTGGCGTGCGCATCAGCGAGCCTGCGGCCGACTTGGCGGTGATGCTGTCGATCACCTCATCGCTCAGAGGAAAGCCCCTGCCCAAAGGCTTCATTGCCTTTGGTGAAGTGGGCCTGGCCGGTGAAGTGCGCCCCGCGCCACGCGGGCAGGAGCGCTTGAAGGAAGCGGCCAAACTGGGTTTCAGTGTGGCGGTTGTACCGAAAGCCAACGCGCCCAAAAAGTCTGCGATGAAAGAGTTTGAGGGCATGACCATTCACGCCGTGGAGCGGATTGAAGAAGCGATGAACCTGGTGCGCGGGTTGGGTTGACCCCGTGAGGGGCGACGAGCTTTAAACTCGCCAATTCAGCGCCCTGCGCAGGGTAAACAGTTGACATTAGATAAAATGAACCTGCGAGTTAATTTTGTCGGGTGCGGAGCTAGATTCTATACAATTTAGACCTCTGGCTCTCGGTTTTATTGCGTTTATTGCTACGTTTATAGTAGCATTTTAATACACTTCTTCAATATGCAGTTTCAACGCGTTCTAGTTCCTGTCGGTGGCGTTGCGCTGGTGGCTGCAGCCTACTACGCCTACGGCTGGCCCGGTGTGGCGATGGCGGCAGGCGCACTGCTGATGTGGGTGCTGCTCCATTTCACCCGCCTCACCCAGGTGATGGTTCGCGCGGGCAAGCGCCCGATTGGTTATGTGGGCAGTGCAGTGATGCTCAATGCCAAACTGAAGCCCGGCTCCACCTTGCTCCACGTCATCGCGCAAACCCAAGCCTTGGGTGAGCTGCTATCGCCCAACGACCAGCAGCCCGAAATGTACCGCTGGACGGACGGGGGCCAGTCACATGTCACGTGCGAGTTCAAGGGCGGTAAGCTCGTCAAATGGGTGCTAGTTCGACCCGAGCCCGAAGCGCCCAGCCCCGCGCCGTAAAATCTGCGCTCGCAGCGTCGCGGGTGCCTATCCCGGCCGAAAGTTCCGCTCAAAAATCTTCAAGGAATCAAGATGACAGCAACCGCCCCCGCCTCCGCCCCCACCTCCATGTCTGACCGCGACGGCAAAATCTGGATGGACGGCCAGATGGTCGAATGGCGCGACGCCAAAATCCACGTGTTGACGCACACCCTGCACTACGGCTGCGGCGCGTTTGAGGGCGTGCGTGCCTACCACCTGCAAGACGGCAGCACGGGCATTTTCCGGTTGGAAGAGCACACCGAGCGGCTCTTCAACAGTGCCAAAATTTTGCGCATGAAGATCCCCTTCACGCAAGCCGAGGTGATGCAGGCGCAGCTCGACGTGGTGCGTGTCAACAAGCTGCCCAGTTGCTACATCCGCCCGCTGACCTGGATTGGCGACAAAAAGCTCGGCGTATCGCCCAAGGGCAACACCATTCATCTGATGGTCGCCGCTTGGCCTTGGGGTGCGTACTTGGGTGACGAGGGCTTGAAGCGCGGCATTCGCGTCAAAACTTCGAGCTTCACGCGGCATCACGTCAACATCACCATGATTCACGCCAAGGCGGTCAGTAACTACACCAACTCGATCTTGGCCAACATGGAAGCCACCGACGAAGGCTATGACGAAGCGCTCTTGCTCGACCCGCAAGGCTTTGTGTCTGAAGGCGCGGGTGAGAATGTGTTTGTGGTGCGCAAAGGCGTGGTTTACACGCCGGATTCGAGCGCCGGGGCGTTGAACGGCATCACCCGCAACACCATCTTTGCAATCTGCCAGGACTTGGGCATCAAGCTGGTTGAAAAAGCCATCACGCGTGACGAGATTTACATTGCCGACGAGGCGTTTTTCAGCGGCACGGCAGCCGAGGTCACGCCGATTCGTGAGCTGGATCGCATCGAGATTGGTGCAGGCAGCCGTGGCCCAGTGACCGAGAAAATCCAGGCCGCTTTTTTTGACATCGTCAATGGCCGCAATGCCAAATATGCCTCGTGGCTCTCCAAGGTGCCGAAATGACGGTCACCAAAGTGAGCGTGCCGGTGGAGTTGCTGGCATCGGATCTGAACCACCAGGGGGGTGTGTTTTGCCCCAACCCGCTGGCGCACATGAAAATCTGGAACAGCCACCCCAAGGTTTATCTCGATGTGGCCAAAACCGGCGAAGGCAAGTGTCCCTACTGCGGCACCGTCTACAAACTCAAGGACGGCGAGCATTTCGAAGGGCATTAACTCCCTCATCATCGCGCCCCAATGGATTGGTGACGCGGTCATGACCGAGCCGCTGATGCGCCGCTTGCACGCGCGCGGTGAGCGGCTCACGGTGGGGGCCTTGCCTTGGGTGGCACCTGTTTACCGCGCGATGCCGCAGGTGGCTGAGGTGATTGAATTCCCGTTCCAGCATGGCGGTTTGCAATTCAAAGCGCGCCGAACGCTGGCGAAAGCCTTGGATGGTCGTTTCGACATCGCCTACGTCTGTCCCAATTCTCTGAAGGCCGCGCTGCTGCCGTTTTTGGCCAGCATCCCCAAACGCGTGGGCTACCTGGGCGAGGCACGCGTGGGGCTGCTGACGCATCGGCTGAAGAACCCGCCCAAGGATCAGCGCACCTCCATGGTGGCGTTCTATTCGCAGCTCAGTGGTGATGCGGATGTCGCTGCTGATTGCCCACAATTGCATCTGCCCGGCGCGACCATTGACGAAGCACTGACTTCGCTGGGCATTGCCCGAGGCGGCTACCACGTCTTCGCCCCCGGTGCCGAGTACGGCCCCGCCAAGCGCTGGCCCGCCAACCACTTTGCAGAATTAGTGTTGCAGCTAGAGCTGCCCGTGCTGCTGCTGGGGTCTGCCAAAGAAGCCGCTTTGTGCGACGAGATTGCGGCCCCCGTCAACGCCCAACGGCCCGGCCAGTGCATTAATTTGGCGGGCAAAACGACACTGGCGCAGGCTTTTGCGGCGATTTCGGCGGCGAAAAGCGTGGTCAGCAATGACTCGGGCCTGATGCACGTGGCGGCTGCGTTTGGCGTGCCGCAGGTGGCGATTTTTGGCTCCAGCAGCCCGCTGCACACACCGCCTTTGAGCGAGTGCGCGCAGGTGCTGTGGCTCAAAAATGACCTCGCGTACCAGCCGCCGCTGGACTGTGCGCCGTGCTTTGAGCGCGTCTGCCCGTTGACTGAAGCGCAAGGGCATATGCGTTGCCTCAATGATGTGGCTCCAAGCCTGGTTCTAGAAAAAATGAATCTGCGCGTTAATTAATTCGCAAAAAAAAGCCGTCCGGTTTTAAGGTCGGGCGGCTTTGTCAAAGTCCCCAGGGGGGACGTCGTTGGAAACGCGGTGTTGCCCTTGTTACCGGCAAAAACGGGTTCGACTTGCTGGTTTAACTCGGTCTAACCTTGAATCGACAATTTACTGTGACAGCAGTGGGGAGACTGTAAATTGCCGAATCGCCTGTTGTCATCCCCCAATTGGTGGATAAAACGCGAAAATTCGGCGCAAACCCTACAAAAACGCAGCTAATCCGCCGTCGGATTTGTTACGGGTTGCAACGGCAGGCGAATGGCAAAGCAGGCACCGCCTTGCGGTCGGTTCTCGCACGATACCGAGCCCCCATGGCGGGCCGCAATGGATTTCACCAAGGACAGTCCCAAACCCACGCCGCCGCTTTGCTCTGAAGCCCCAGGCAGGCGAAAGAACGGCTCAAAAATGCGCTCTTGATACGCCGCTGGCACGCCCGGGCCACGATCACAGACGGTGATCAGCACATCGCTGTTCATCGTGCTCAGGTTGACAATGATCTCGCCTGCGCCGGAACTGTCCGCGCCATGTCGACCCGCGTTCTCCAGCAGATTGCGCAAGGCGCGGCGCAGCAGTTTGGAGACACCTCGGACCTTGAGTTCCTGCGATGGTGCCGCGACTCCGTCCAACACGGTAACCGCGTTCGGGTTGTGCACTTCCAGCTCGGCGGCCACCCGCGCGCATTCCTCAGCGGCCAGGCCCACCAGGTCGACTGATTCCACCGTGCCCAGGTCAGCCTCCTGCGCATCCAGGCGGCTTGCCAGCAGAATTTCATCAATCAACTGATCCAGCTCGTTGATGTTGCGGTTGAGTTCGTCTTTGAGGCTTCTCTGCTGTGGCGGGCTGGCAGCTAGCGTGGGGGCCATCAGCTCAAGTCCCATCCGGATGCGCGCCAAGGGCGAGCGCAATTCATGTGAGGCGTTTGCCAAGAGTGACTTTTGCGACGCCAGCAAGGCCGTTTGCGAGGCCAGCAGCGCCTTCTGGTCGGTCAACAGGGTTTGAATCTGCTCAGCCGAGCGGTTGAAACGCTGCGCCAAAAACGCCACCTCATCTCGCCCATCTTCGACCAGCCGGGTTGACAGATCGCCCTGGCCCCAGCGCTCCACGCCGGATTGCGCGGCCTCCAGCCGTTTTGTGAGGCGGCGCACGATGGGGTAGGTGCCCACAGCAACGGCCACCGCCAAAAACGCCAGCATCCACGCCGAGCTGAAGGGCAGCCCGAGCTGGCGGGCTGCGCCCAATGAACCAGCCGTACCCATGGGTCGGTTAGGCCGGGGCAACTGCACGATCAGGTTGGAGCCATCTTTCATCGCTACCAAAAACTCCGGCCCGGCTTGTCCTGGAACACGCGCAATGCGTATTGGGGCCTGCCCTAGAATCTCGCCGGCCTGGTTGCGCACAATGATCTCGCGCCCAGGCCGTTCGGCACGCTCACGCTCGCGCTCGGTGCGATTGCGCTCGGCCTCCAACTGCCACAGCCAGCTAGCAATCAGCGTCACCACCGCAATCGCGGCCACCACCGCAAACCAGATGCGCAGGTACAGGCGTTG
>JANOTO010000288.1:0-6134 GCA_031416395.1 Rhodoferax sp.
TGTAACAAATCGGCCCGCTGTAGGCGGTCGGGCATGTTCAGGCGTTGTTCAACCAATAACTTGCGCAGCTCCTTTTTTTGATGCGCAATTTTTTCAAGGGCTTTTTTGCCCATCGCCTGTCCGTCATCCGAGTTGTCCATAATCACCCCATGCAGTTGCGCACCATTTTGACATCGATCCCGCTGGCCCTTGCGCTCATGACCAGCCTTCTGATGCCCACCAGCGTGCCTGCCCAGGCCCGTGGCGACGAAGTGATCACCGAGATGAACCAGGCCTTCAAAAAAGGCGACCGCAAGCGCCTGGGCACATTGCTGCCGCTGGCCAGCGGCCATGTGCTGGAGCCGTGGGCCGCGTACTGGGAGTTGCGCAACCGCATTGACACCGCCACCGCCCCTGAGATACACGACTTTTTGATGCGCTACGCAGGCACCTACCAAGAGGATCGCCTGCGCAACGATTGGCTCTTGTTGCTGGGCCAGCGACGTGATTGGCCCGCCTTCACCGCCGAGCTACCTCGCTATCGCATGAACGATGACAAGGAGGTGCGCTGCTACGCCCTCGCGGCGCAAGGGGAGCCGGCCACGCTCGAATCTGCTGCGGAAGTCAAACGCCTTTGGTATGCCCAGCGCGACGCGGACGATGGCTGCCTGCTGGCGGCGAGCAAACATTACGCAGCCAAGAAGCTGAATGCCACCGATATCTGGCGTAAGGCCCGCCTGTCCGTCGAGGCCAACCGCGCCAAGTCCGCGCGCGCCGCGGTTGACATCGTGGCACCCGAGGCCGGCGCGGGCCTGGCCGACATTCAGGAAGGCGCGGCGCGCTACCTGTCAAAACATGTGGTGGCCAGTGGCAAGGTCAGCAAAGAGTTGGTGGTGCTGGCCTTAGTCCGCATGGCCAGCAACGATGCCGATTCCACCGCCAGCATCCTGGAGAACCACTGGAGCGTCCATCTAAACCCTGAGCAACTCTCCTGGGCCTGGAGTGCTGTTGGCAAAGGCGCGGCGCAGCGCTTGTCGGGCGAGGCGATGGGCTTTTTTGCCAAAGCGCGGGGCAAAGAGATGAGCGACGACCACCTGGCCTGGCGCGTGCGTGCCGCCCTGCGCAAGGGCAACTGGAAAGACGTGCTGTTCGCCACCGATTCCATGAGCGACGAGGCGCAAGCTGACCCGGCCTGGATTTATTGGCGTGCCCGCGCACAGGCCAAGCTGGCCAAAACCGAGGCGCAAGAGCTGGAGGCCAAAACCGCGCTGCAAGGATTGGCCAGTACACGCGGTTTTTACGAGCAGATGGCGCTTGAAACACTCGGCCAGCGCATCGCCTTGCCCGCGCGCCCGGAGCCCTTGCTGCCAGAGGAGAAAGAAGCTGCCCTGAAAAACGCAGGCTTGGTGCGTGGCCTGCACGCCATCAAAATTGGCCTGCGCGCAGAGGGCGTGCGCGAGTGGAACTACACCACCAACCTGCACACCCAAGGCGGCATGAATGATCGCGAGTTGCTGGCTGCTGCCGACCTGGCCTGCCAGCGGGAGGTGTGGGACCGCTGCATCAACACCAGCGAGCGCACCAAGGGCGTGATCGATCAAGAGCAGCGCTTCCCGATGCCGTTCAAAGACGCGGTGGTGGCGCGCGCCAAGCAGATCAACCTCGACCCGGCCTACGTGTACGGCCTGATCCGGCAAGAGAGCCGCTTCATCATGGATGCACGCTCCAGCGTGGGGGCCTCGGGCCTGATGCAGGTGATGCCTGCGACCGCGCGCTGGACGGCCAAAAAGATCGGCATCGTCGACTTTCAGCCCCATCACATCAACGACCGCGACACCAACATCGCCATCGGCACGGGCTATTTGAAGCTGGTGCTGGACGATTTTGCAGGCTCGATGGCGCTGGCCGCCGCTGCCTACAACGCAGGCCCCAGTCGCCCCCGAAGCTGGCGTGGTCAGCCCGGCGACCCGGTGTTGGAGGCCGCCATCTGGGCCGAAAACATCCCCTTCGCCGAGACCCGCGATTACGTCAAAAAAGTGCTGTCCAACACCACCAATTACGCCGCGCTGATCACCGGGCAGCCACAGTCGCTCAAAAACCGCCTGGGTGCTGTGGGGCCGCGGGATGTGAGCGCGCCTGACGTCAACCGCGAGCTGCCGTAGTCTTTCATGCCCATCCACTTTGAAAATCCGCCGAGTCAAATGCAAAAAGTACTGGTTCTGGGCGGCACCGGTTTTGTCGGCCAGCATGTATGTGAGAAGCTCGTTCATCTGGACTGGCGTGTGACCCTGCCGACGCGGCGCATCCAGAACGCCAAGCACCTGCAAATGCTACCCTTGCTGACCGTATTGCCAGGCGACGTTCATGACGACGCAACGCTGGCCCAACTGGTGGCCGGGCACGATGCCGTCGTCAACCTTGTCGCCATCCTGCATGGCAACGAGGCAGCTTTCAACCGCGCCCATGTCGAGCTGCCGCAAAAGCTGGCGCGGGCCTGCACGCAAGCGGGCGTGAAGCGCCTGATCCATGTGAGCGCCTTGGGCGCGGCGCTGGATGCGCCGTCGATGTACCAGCGCAGCAAGGCACGTGGTGAGCAGGCGTTGCAATCAGCCGGGCTTCAGTTAACCGTACTGCGCCCCAGTGTGATTTTTGGCGCGGACGACAAATTTCTTAACGTATTTGCCAAGCTGCAGCGTATCTTCCCGTTCGTGCCGTTGGCAGGCGCGGCGACCCGCTTTCAACCCGTGTGGGTGGAGGACGTGGCCAGCGCCATCACGCATTGCTTGCAGCACACCGACACCATCGGTAAGACCTTCGATCTGTGCGGGCCAGCCGTGTTCACGCTCAAAGAGCTGGTGCAGCTTGCCGCCCAAATGAGCGGCATCAACCATGGGCGGGGACGGCCCGTGTTCGGCTTGTCCACGGGGCTGGGCAGAATTCAAGCGGCGTTGATGTCATTGGCGCCGGGCGAGCCCTTGATGAGCCGTGACAACCTGGATTCCATGTCGGTCGACAACGTTACTGATGGCAAGCTGCCCAGCTTGCAAGCGCTGGGCATCACGCCCGCATCGCTCTTGGCCGTTGGCCCGGACTATCTGGGCCAACGCGGCAAGTACCAATCACTGGAGCAACTGCGCCGGGTTGCGGGACGCGGTTGACATGCTCAAACTCTACATCGGCAATAAAAATTACTCCTCCTGGTCCATGCGCCCGTGGGTGCTCCTGAAGCAGGCGGGCATTGAGTTTGAAGAGGTGGTGGTGCGGTTTGACTCGTTTGATGAGGGCTCGGAGTTTAAAAAAACCATCGGCCCGATCAACCCTATGGGCAAAGTGCCGGTGCTGGTTGACGACGGCTACGCCAAAGACCTCACGATTGCAGACACACTGGCCATCTCAGAATACCTTGCCGAAAAATTCCCTCAAAAAAGTCTCTGGCCGCAAGTCACCCAGGCGCGTGCCCGCGCACGTAGCATCTGCGCCGAAATGCACGCTGGCTTTACCGGGCTGCGCGGCAATTGCCCGATGAACATCGAAGCCTCGTTGCCCGAAGTCGGCAAACTGGTGTGGCGCGACAAACCCGCCGTGCGCGCTGACGTAGCCCGCCTGGTTGAGATGTGGTCAAACCTGCTCGCGGAATTCAATGGCCCGATGCTGTTTGGCAGCTTCTCGGTTGCAGATGCGTACTTCGCCCCGGTCTGCATGCGCCTGAAAACCTATGCACTGCCCGTGCCCGCAGAAATTTCAGCCTACGTGCAGCGCGTGTGCGCATTGCCTGGCGTGAAGGCGTGGATCGATGCCGCGCTTGCCGAGAAAGACTTTTTGGACTTTGAAGAGCCGTATCGCTTGGGGCGTTAGTTCAGGGGTTTTGGCAGTGTGACTACACTGTCACTGATGGACATTTACCTCGTCGGCGGTGCCGTTCGCGATGCCTTGCTCGGCCTGTCGGTGCGAGACCGCGACTGGGTGGTGGTGGGTGCCACGCCCGAGACCATGGTCGAGCGTGGCTTTATGCCGGTGGGGCGCGACTTTCCAGTGTTTTTGCACCCGCAAACGCACGAGGAATATGCGCTGGCGCGCACGGAGCGCAAGTCCGCGCCGGGTTACCGTGGCTTTGTGATCCACGCGGCACCGGATGTCACGCTGGCCCAGGACTTGATCCGGCGAGACTTGACCATCAACACCATCGCTTACCCGTTGGATTTTGATGAAAGTGAGGGCCAGTTTTCCTTGAAGAAAGAGCGTTTTGCGCTCGACCCGGCCCAGATCATTGATCTGTATGGTGGTCAAAAAGACTTGAAGGCCAAGCTGCTGCGCCACGTGAGCGATGCCTTTCGCGAAGATCCGGTGCGCATTCTGCGGGTGGCGCGTTTTGCGGCTCGCTTTCCGGATTTTTCCGTGGCCCCACAGACCTTGCTGCTGATGCGCGAGATGGTCGTCAGCGGCGAGGCAGACCACCTCGTTCCCGAGCGCGTGTGGCAAGAGCTGTGCAACGGTCTGATGACCATCGCACCAGCGCGCATGTTTGACGTGCTCAATGAATGTGGTGTGTTGCCGCGCATTGCGCCGGGGCTGGATACATCAGACAACGTGATCGCCGCTCTAACCCATAGCGTGACTCAGTGCGCACCGCTGGCCGTTCGCTTCGCCTGCCTAGTGCACGCCCTGCCCTCACGGGCAGCCCTCGCGGCCCTGTGCACTCAACTGCGTGTGTCCACCGATTGCAAAGACCTGGCCGAGCTGGTGTGGCGCGAGCGCGCTCATCTCTTTGACAGCAAAAATCACACCGCCACGCAACAACTGACGCTGCTGGAACGTTGCGATGCACTGCGCAAGCCGCAGCGCTTTGCCGATGCGTTGCTAGCTTGCGAATGCATTGAAGGGGGATCGCAATCCGCTGGCGCGACCCGCCTGCGCCTGCTGGAGGGCTTGCGCCACGCGCAATCGGTTGACACAGCGGTCATCGCCCAAGCGGCGCAATCAAAAGGCCTGTCTGGCCCGCAGATTGGTGAATTGATTCGGCAAGCCAGGGTCGATGCCCTGGCACCGTAACGGCTTATAGATCAGCTACCAGCGCGAATGCCGCATAGTCGCCCACGCGCTCGCCCAGCCCGGCGCTCACCAGCTCGCAGCCTTGCGTCAGCGCCGGCATCTTGCCCACGATGTGCTGCTGCAAGCGCGGCAACAAAAAATCACGGTGGTGCCAGTACACACTGCCGCCTAAGCTGATGCGCTGCAAATCCAGTGTCGTCACCAGGTTGTAAAGCGCACGCCCCAACACGCGACACAGCTCATCCACAATCGTCAAGGCTTGTCGGTTGCCCGCTTTGGCGGCACTCAGCAACGCGGCCGCATCGGCAAAACCCACGCCAGCGAATCGCCTTGGAATGGCATTTCCCGCCACCAGCGCCTCCAGGTCACCGACGTTGCCACAGCCGCAAAGCGCGTCGTCGTTGTCCGACACAAACATGTGCCCGCCATGGCCTGCATTCCCGTTTTTTCCTCTGAGAACGTGGCCGTCCACACACAGCCCCATGCCAATGCCAGTGCTCCAGGTCACGAATGCACAGTGGGCGAGCGGCTGCCCATCGACATTCAACGCGCCCCAGTGCCGCTCGGCTTCCAGCGCGCCTATGCCATCGTTCTCCACACGCACTTGCGCAAACGCCTGGCGCAGCGGGGCCTCCAGCGAGGCGCTGCGCCAGTCATTGGGCAAACCACGCGCAGGCCCGGCCAGCCCGCCGCAAATGTTGGGCGCGGCCAACTCGAGCATTCCATCGTTCAACACAAACGGCCCACAGGAAGACACGCCGACCGCTGCAACCGTGCTGCGCGCCACCCCGGCGTTTGCCGCACTTTGATCAATCATGCGCAATAGCTGGTCGGCCAGCGCACTGTTCGGCCCAGACTTGGCCGTGGGCTCCACCACCTGCGCGCGCAGGCCGTGCTCATCGGCGATGCTGACTGCCACTTTGGTACCACCAATGTCCACGCAGGCCACGGGCGCCGTACCCGGCGGGGGTCGAAATCGGTTGGCATCAGTCATGGAAGGATTCATCGGAGAAGAGTCAAATCAATTTGGCGATGCCACTGGCGAGAAAGCTGATCAGCACAGTGGTGGCCAGTGGCAAAAACCATTCGCGCCCAAACAGCTTGAA
>JANOTO010000289.1:0-5824 GCA_031416395.1 Rhodoferax sp.
CGGCGTGAGCGCAACGCCCTTGCCGTTGGCGGGGCGGTCGCTCTGTGCGGCCAGCTCCAGCGCACGCGCTTGCACCTTTTGGGCAAACACCTGGGGTTTGGCGATGTCATCAACCAGTCGCCAGTCTTTGGCTTTTTGGCCACGCACGCCCTCAACGCTGGTGCAGAAAATATCGGCCAAATCGTGACGTACATGTCGCTTGTCGGTTACCCGAGTCAATCCACCGGTGCCAGGCAACACGCCCAGGAGCGGAACTTCGGGCAGGCTCACGCTGCTGGAGCGGTCATCGATCAAGATAATCTCGTCGCAAGCCAGCGCCACCTCGTAACCACCGCCGGCGCAGGAGCCGTTGACGGCCGCCAAAAACTTCAATCCGCTGTGTTTGGACGAGTCTTCCAGCCCATTGCGCGTCTCATTCGTGAACTTGCAAAAGTTCACCTTCCAAGCGTGGCTTGAAACGCCCAGCATGAAAATATTGGCCCCCGAGCAAAACACCTTGTCTTTGGCGCTGGTCAACACCACGGTGCGAACCTCGGGGTGCTCAAAGCGAATGCGGTTGATGGCATCGTTAAGCTCGATGTCAACGCCTAAATCGTAGCTATTGAGCTTAAGTTTGTAGCCGGGGCGAAGGCCTGCGTTCTCGTCAAAATCCGCCGACAGGGTGGCGACTGGACCATCGAACTTCAACCTCCAGTGGCGATATTGGGCGGGGCTGGTTTGGTAGTCAACGCGTTCAGCGTGTTCAACGCCGCGTGTGACATCTAAAGTCTGAGTCATTATGTATCCTGTTTTAGCTTATTTGCAATACCTTGCCGGCATCATAATGCACTATAAATTTTCATGCAAGCATTTTTGTGCATGTTTTGAAATTAGTTCATCGGTGTCAGCGCATCGCGAATCACTTTGCGCAAGGCCAAAAACGTCAACTCCTGAGACTGCACACTGGTATTGAGGTGAAACTCAGCCTTCGAATAGAAAGCATTGCGGCCAGCCAGAATGAATTTCAGATCTTCCATCGCCTCCTTGTTCCCCGCCATGGGCCGCATATCGCCCTGTGCTGCTACGCGGTCCATGTGATCTTTCGGATCAGCCTGCAACCAGACGGTGGTGCAGTTGGACAGCACCAGGTTGTAGGTCGCCGCATCAGACACCAATCCGCCTGGCGTGGCGATCACGACTTGTGAGTAGGTTTGCAACGCTTCGTCAATCGCGCGCCGCTCGTACCGCCGATAGGCGTTCTGCCCATACAGGGCTTGAATTTCATTGATGCTGCACCCCGCAATGCGTTCAATCTCGCGGCTTAGCTCGACAAATGGAAAGTCCAGATCTTCTGCCAGCAGGCGCCCCAGCGTTGATTTACCCGCGCCTCGAAGGCCAATCAAGGCGATGCGTGGGCTGCGCGCGGACGTGTCGGACTCCAGGTAGCTTGATGACTCCACCAGTTCGCCAATCGACTCCCGCACCCGTCTCAGTTGGGCTTCATTGGCTCCGCTCAGAAGATCTTGAATTTTTTGCCATTCGGGAGAAGATTGCGGAGCATCACCTAGCAGTTGGGTGAACGTGGCCCCCAATGCCTGCGACAGTTGCAGCAACACCAGCACGGATACATTGCCCACACCGTATTCAAGATTGGCCAGATGCCGTTCAGACACATTAGCGGCATTGGAGAGTGCTTTTCGCGTCATTCCGCGCTTGATGCGAAGTGCCAGCGCCCTCTCACCGAGTGCCATCAGAAAAGGGTTTTTTTGCCCGTCTGATTGATCTCGCAAATTTGGCGGGGCAGAAATTTCAGGGGCGTTGGCGACCTGGTTGGGTGGCAATATAATGCTTGACATGAAAAGTGGCTGCTAGTAAACTCTAAAGTTGCACGATACTGCAAAAACGGACGTCAATCAAGACCCGTCAGACAAGTATCGTCAAGGCGCTTGTCAGAGAGATCTCAAAAAAAGCATCGGAGACCTTCATGGTTGAACACGTACCTGCACCACCCGCCCAATTCAATTTTGCCCAGTACCTGTTAACGCAAAACCTTAGCCGAGCAACAAAAGCCGCGTTCATCGACGAGCGGGGCCGTTTGACATATGGTGATCTGGAAGAGCGTGTACGTCGTATGGCAAGCGCCTTGCTCGCCCAGGGCATTCGGCGTGAAGAACGGGTACTGCTGCTGATGCAGGATTGCAACGACTGGCCCGTCAGCTTTTTGGGCGCGCTGTACGCGGGTCTGGTTCCGGTTGCAGTCAACACACTGCTGACGGCGGATGATTACGCCTATTTGCTGGAGAACTCCAGAGCGCAAGCAGTGTTGGTTTCAGGCGCGCTGTTGCCGGCCCTGGCTGCGGCGATGACAAGATCAGAGCACGAAGTTAACCTGGTCGTGGTCTCCGTGCCACTGGCACCGCTGCAACCCGGTCAGATGGAATTTGATGCTTTTCTGGGTGCGCATCAACCCGCCATAAAGCCTGCAACGACGACGGCTGACGACCCTGGTTTTTGGCTCTACTCATCAGGCTCCACCGGGCGCCCCAAGGGCACCGTTCACTCCCACGCCAACCCTTACTGGACCACAGAACTTTACGGCAAGGCTCTGCTTCAGGTGCGCGAGAGCGATGTTTGTTTTTCGGCGGCGAAGCTGTTTTTTGCCTACGGCCTGGGCAATGCGCTGACGTTCCCGATGGCAGTTGGTGCCACCACGATTCTGATGGCTGAGCGGCCAACACCCGAGGCCACGTTCAAACGCTGGTTGGGCGAAGCGGCGCATCTCAATGGTCTCAAGCCCACGGTATTTTTTGGCGCACCCACAGGTTTTGCGGGCATGCTTGCAAACCCGTCTTTGCCGGGGCGGGACGCTGTGGCGTTGCGCTTGGTCTCTTCAGCCGGAGAGGCCTTGCCCGCCGACCTGGGCGAGCGGTTTCAGCGGCATTTTGGTGTGGATATTGTGGATGGCATTGGCTCGACGGAGATGCTTCATATCTTTCTGTCAAACCAGCCAGACCGGGTGCGCTATGGCTCCACCGGTTGGCCTGTGCCAGGCTACGAGATTGAACTGCGCGGCGAAGACGCAGGCACCGTGGCCGACGGCGAGCCGGGTGATCTCTACATCCACGGCCCCAGCGCCGCGCTGATGTATTGGGGCAACCGCGTCAAGACGCAGGAAACCTTTCAAGGCAGTTGGACCAAGAGTGGCGACAAATACGTGAAGAACACCGACGGCAGCTACACCTACAGCGGCCGAAGCGATGACATGTTGAAGGTCAGCGGCATTTATGTCAGCCCGTTTGAGGTCGAGGCCACCTTGGTTCAACACCCGGCTGTGCTGGAAGCCGCTGTGATTGGCAAACAAGACGCTGACGGTTTGACCAAGAGCAAAGCCTTCGTCGTCTTGAAGCCCGGTGCCAGCGCCGACGAAGCAGAACTGAAGGCTTTCGTGAAAGATCGCCTGGCACCTTACAAATATCCGCGCTTCATCGAGTTTTTGCCGGAGCTGCCGAAAACGGCGACGGGCAAGATTCAGCGCTTCAGGCTGCGCGAGCTGGAATCAACGCGCTGATTAGGGTCTGCTAAAAGTACCTGATTACACTGTTCGTTCGATGACCTTCGCCACCTTCCTCATTCAATGCCTGAACTCGCTTCAGTACGGCTTGTTGCTGTTTCTGGTGGCCTCGGGGTTGACGCTGATTTTCGGCATCATGGGCGTGATCAACCTCGCGCACGGCAGTTTTTACATGATCGGCGCTTACATGGCGTTTGCGCTGTCGCCGCTGGTTGCCAAATGGTTCGGGGGCGGGTTTTTTGCGGTCTTGCTGATCGGAACGATGCTGGCGGTACTGCTGGGCTACGTGCTGGAATGGGCGTTCTACAGCTACCTGTATGAGCGCGAGCATCTTCAGCAAGTGCTGATGACCTATGGCTTGATTCTGGCGTTTGAAGAGGTGCGCAGCATTCTGGTGGGTGACGACGTTCATGGTGTGGCACCGCCTGAAATTCTGGCGGGCACCTTCCCGCTGGGCGATGTGATGACTTATCCGGTTTACCGCATTTTCATGTCGGGCGTGTGCATCGTATTGGCGTTGGGCATGTACTGGGTGTTCACGCGCACACGCTTGGGCATGATGATTCGCGCCGGCAGCACCAACCGCGAAATGGTGCAAAGCCTTGGCATCGACATCAAGGTGCTGTACCGCGTGGTGTTTGCGGCGGGGGTCGCCATCGCCGTGCTGGCGGGCATGGTGGCCGCACCGGTTAGCAGCGTCTACCCCGGCATGGGCAGCTCGGTCTTGATCATCTGCTTCGTGGTGGTGGTGATTGGCGGTATCGGCTCGATTCGCGGTGCGCTTTTGGCGGCTTTGTTGATTGGCTTTGTCGACACCTTCGGTAAGGTGCTGCTGCCCCAAGCGGCGGGCGTGCTGGTGTACGTGCTGATGGCGCTGATCCTGCTGTGGAAGCCCGACGGGCTGTTCAAAGCTGGATGAAATCAAGCGCTGCACCATGAATCTCGCTACTTACTCCAAACACATTTTTGTCGCACTGGTGTTCGCCGCCTTAGCGTTGTACCCGTTTCTGGCGGGCAGTTTTGGCATCGACCTGGTGATCAAAATCATGGTGTTTTCGATCTTTGCGCTCAGCCTGGAACTGCTGGTGGGCGGCACGGGCCTGGTCTGCTTCGGTCACGCGGCTTTTTTTGGCATTGGCGCGTATGCGGCCGTGCTGCTGTCGCCCAAAGACGCGGCGGCTTCCATCCTGTGGCTGCTGCCTGCCTCGGTGCTGGCGGCAGCGCTTTATGCCTTGGCCGTGGGCGCTTTGTCGCTGCGAACCAAGGGCGTGTACTTCATCATGGTAACGCTGGCGTTTGCGCAGATGGCTTATTACGTGCTGCATGACACGCCGCTGGGCGGCGGTACTGATGGCATCTACCTCAACGTCAAGCCCAGCCTTGGCAGTTTGCTGGACTTGAACAAATCGATGGTGCTCTACGCCTTCACATGGAGCGTTCTGTTGGGCGTGTTTGCCTTTCTCGCGCTGCTCTCGCGCTCGCGCTTTGGGCGGGCGCTGGCGGGCATCCGCGTGAACGAGCAGCGCATGCGGGCGACTGGCTTTGCCACCTACCCTTACAAGCTTGCGGCGTTCACGATTTCAGGCGCGATTGCAGGGCTGGCAGGTTTTTTGTTTGCCGTGAAAGACGGCTTTGTCAACCCGGAAATGCTAAGTTGGCACTTCAGCGGCGCGGTGCTGATCATGATTATTCTGGGTGGCATTGGGCATTTGCGCGGCGCGTTGATTGGCGCGTTCGCATTCGCGCTGTTGCAGGAGTTTTTCAAGTCCGAGGCGATTTTTGGCAGCTTTGCAAAGCATTGGAATCTGGGGCTGGGTTTGACCATTATGCTCAGCGTGGCCCTGATGCCGCGCGGGCTGGTGGGGCTGCCGGGGCAATGGCGTGTTCGCTTAAAAGGTCGAGGTGAGGGCCGAACCGCACGCCTGGCAGTCAAGGAGGAGGAGCCGTCATGAGCGCGTCGCCGTCCAAAGTGTTGCTACGGGGTCGCGATATCACCCGGCGCTGGGGTGGCCTGGTGGCGGTCAACAAGGTGTCGCTGGAACTGGAGCAAGGCACGGTGCATGCTGTGATTGGTACCAATGGCGCTGGCAAATCGACCTTGATCAATATTCTGTCGGGCGAGCTGGCCGCTTCAGAAGGCGCGGTAGAACTGTTGGGGCAGGACGTCACGCATTGGACGCAACCGCACCGTGCAAAAGCGGGCTTGGGGCGCAGCTACCAGCGCAACACGATTTTCCCCACCTTCACTGTGCAGGAAAATTGCCGTCTGTCCGC